>JAICUO010000094.1 GCA_025935815.1 Streptosporangiaceae bacterium | reverse complement strand
GACGGCGACGCTCGCCACGTCGGTGGGGAACGTGCCGGGAATGTAGTTGATCCAGTTCTGGTAGTTCGCCTTCAGCAGGTTGTAGGTGAAGGTGAAGTCTCGGCTGGTAATCGGGGCGCCGTCGGACCACTTCCAGGGCTTTAGCGTCATCGTGACGGTCTTGTTGCCGTTGCTGTAGGCAAGCGAGCTGTACAGCGACTCCTGCGGGTTGACGATCGACTGGCCGCCCTCCCCGTCGGAGGACAGCGGCGGCCACAGCGGCACGGTCAGGTTCACGTTGTACCCGTCGGTATTCGTCGCCGGGGCGTACGGGAAGATGAAGTTCGGCGTCGCGCCTACCCACGCCTGGGTCACGGTGCCTCCCTGCTGCGGCTTGCCCGAGGCGGCGGCGGTGCCGCCGCTGGTCGTGCCGCTGCTGCACGCGCTGGCCGCCGCGGCCAGCGCTGCCGCCGCGGCCACGCCGGCCGCGCGATGAATGAGGCGCATACCGAGTCCCTATCGTCTGGTGGTGATTTGCGGATTCCCGGATAATCATATGATTGGCAATCGGAGAATACTACTTTAGAGATCGGTATTGTTGTAAAAGAGGCTGGATGAAGCTGGCGGAGGAAGTTGAGGCGGCCGCATGACATCCGTGCTTGAGGTACGGAACCTATCGACTCACGTCCGGCAGGGCGACTCGGTGGTCCACGCGGTCGGGAACGTTGACCTGCGCATCGAGGCCGGCGAGACGCTGGGGCTGGTTGGCGAGTCCGGCTGCGGCAAGTCGATGACGGCCCTGTCGGTCATCGGCCTGCTGCCACCGGGCGGCGCGGTCACCGGCGGGTCGGTCAGGCTCGACGGCCGCGAGCTCGTCGGACTGCGCCGCGATGACCTGCGGCGGATCCGTGGCAATGAGATCTCGATGATCTTCCAGGACCCGCTGACGTCGCTGGACCCGACCAAGACCATCGGCTATCAGGTGGCCGAGCCGGTTCGGCTGCACCGCGGCGCGCCGCGGGCGGCGGCGCTGGATCGCGCCGCGGAGGTGCTGTCCCTCGTCGGCATGCCACGGCCCCGGGAGCGGCTCAGCGACTACCCGCATCAGCTGTCCGGGGGACTGCGCCAGCGCGTGATGATCGCCATGGCACTGGCCTGCGAGCCCCGGCTGCTGATCGCCGACGAGCCGACCACCGCGCTGGACGTCACCATCCAGGCGCAGATACTCGCACTGCTGCGGGACCTCAAGGACCGCCTCGGCATGGCGATGCTGCTGATCACGCACGACATGGGGGTCATCGCCGGGCACGCCGACCGGGTCAGCGTCATGTACGCCGGCCGGGTGGTGGAGACCGCCGACGCGGGCACCCTCTTCGCCGGGATGCGGCACCCGTACTCCCAGGGGCTGCTGGCGTCCATCCCGCGCCTTGACCTGGACAGGGCGCAGGCGCTTCCGGCCATTGCGGGCCTGCCGCCGAACCTGGCCAGCCCGCCCGCCGGGTGCCGGTTCGCGGCGCGGTGCCCGCGGGCCACCGGCAAGTGCCGGGCTGATGAGCCACCGCTGGCCGAGGCAGTCGGCGGCCACCTGTTCGCCTGCTGGAACCCGGTCGACGGGCCGTCCGCCAACGCCTGGGGCAACGGGATCCCGGCCCGGCTGACCGGGCGCGCCCCGCAGGGCCGGGCACCGGCCGTCCCCTTCAGCGCGGCTGAAGGCGACCCCGCCGGCCCGCTGCTCGAGCTGCGAGACCTGGTGAAGGAGTACCCGGTGACCGCGCGCGGCGCGCTGCGGCGCACGGCGGCCGCCGTGCACGCGGTGTCCGGCGTCTCGTTCAGCGTGCCCGCCGGGACGACGTTCGGGCTGGTGGGGGAGTCCGGCTGCGGGAAAACCACGATCGGGAAGATGATCGTCGCCCTGGAAAAGCCCGATTCCGGCGGCGTCACCCTGGACGGGCTGGAGGTATCGGCGCTGCGCGGCGGCGAACTGCGGCGCCAGCGCCGCGACTTGCAGCTGATGTTCCAGGACCCGCATGCCTCGCTGGACCCGCGAATGCGGGTCGGCTCGATCGTCGGCGAGCCGCTGGCCATCCAGCGCGCTGGTAGCCGACAGTCACGGCGCGCCCGCGTCCGGGAACTGCTCGCGGAGGTTGGCCTGCCGCATGAGGCGGCCGGCCGGTACCCGCACGAGTTCTCCGGCGGCCAGCGGCAGCGGATCAGCCTCGCCCGGACGCTCGCCCTGAACCCGCGGCTGATCGTGGCGGACGAACCGGTCAGCGCGCTGGACGTCTCCATCCGCGCGCAAGTGCTGAACCTGATGAGGCGGCTGCAGGCCGCCCACGGGCTTACCTACGTGGTGATCTCGCACGACCTAGCGGTGGTCAGGTACCTGGCGGACCGGATCGGCGTTATGTACCTCGGCAAGCTGGTCGAGCTCGGGCTCGCCGAGGACATCTACACCCGGGCCGCGCACCCGTACACGGCGGCCCTCCTGGCCGCCGTGCCCGTCCCGGACCCGGGCACGGAGCGGGCCAAGCCCGGGCCTTCCGTCACCGGCGAGCTGCCCAGCCCGGTCAGCCCGCCGTCCGGCTGCCGCTTCCGGACCCGATGCCGGCTCGCTCAAGAAGCATGCGCGGCGCGAGAGCCGCCGCTGCGCTTCATCGGGCCCGGCCACCGGGCGGCGTGCCACTTCCCGCTCCAGCCCGTGGCCGACGCTTAACCGCGCCGCGGCCACCATCCGGCCTGCGGTGCGGTCGAGGCGGCCACGTCGGGGAGGAGCTGCAAGCTCCAAGCACGCCGCGGCCGGACGCTCCTGCTCGAACCGGCCCCGCTCCCACAAGGTTGCGCGGCCCTGTGCGTCACGACCGACGCAGCGTACCTGAGTACGGCAGCTGCGGTTCGTAATCTTCGGCGTGTTTGCGCAGGCCAGGCTATGTGACGAGTCCCGGCTGAATTCCCTGATCGCGAGGTGTCGTTAGAAGGCACCGCGTTCGTCGCTGCGATCGTCGGTGACCAGATGGGCGTCATAAACCCCGGCTCTGACCTGCCGCCGCCACGGACGGGCCTTGGTGACAGCGATGTCGATGGGCTCCGGCCGGTTGTCGATGTCGGCGATGGCCACTGCCGGATGCCCATCGGCCGGGCACTGCGCGGCCCAGCGGCCGTCCGGGGCGATGGTCCCCGCGGGTGCGGCGGCACCGCACTGCGCGGATATGGCGAAGCTGATCCACAGGCTGTTGGTGGCGGCGTGGGCCTGTGCCCCCGCGGCGAAGGCTGCCATCCCGTCGGAGACCCGGCCAGGACCTGTCGTTGAGAACAGGACGGCATCGGCATCGAGACGCTCGTATTCGGCGAACACCTCAGGAAAATGGACCTCGATCCCCATCGCGCACCCGAAGCGCAGGCCGTCGACGTCGAAGGTGACCGGGCCGGAACCGGGGGTGTACATGAACGACAGCTTTGTGCTCGACAGCAGGCGCTCGTCGTAGCGGGTGGCCAGCTTGCCCTGGTCCGAGATCACGTACATGCTGTTGTGCGGCCGGTGCGGTGGCGTCAGCGGGTGCACTGAGCCCAGCACCGTCCACAGCCGGAGCTCACCGGCCAGGCGGGCGATCGCCGCCAGTTCGGCCCGCAGGGCCGGCCAGTCGGCACGGCCCCAGTCCGCCGGGCCGACCTCCGCCGGCCCGGTGACGGACATGATCCGCTTGTGCGGGGAACAGGTGGCTCCCTCGGGGAAGTGGATGATCCGCGCGCCGCCCTGGCGGGCCTGCCGCATGAGCTCGCGCACGTCGTGGCCGCTTTGGCGCACCTGGCCGCTATCGCCGGGGTCTTCGCGCACGGCGACCTGCGCCGTGGCCAGCCGCAGCGGGCTTACGTCGGGCATGACATCTCCCTGCGGTTCGGGACGGAGGTGCCGGAGGGCCGCGGCGTACGATTCGCCGGTCTTCGCCGCACGCGCGCGCACGCGGCGCTTGAGGTTCCTGTTGGCTGTCATCCGGCCTTCGTCCACGTCTCGGCCGCAGCTTCCCCAGCAAGCCTGCCCGAGACGGACGGACCAGGACAGCGGCCCGAGATCAGGAGTCCCTTTGCCTCCCTGGCAGGCCGGGCTGGGGCCGGCTGGCGGAGGTTCGGCGTGGGCCACGCCGGTATGCATCTTGCCCAGCCCTGGGAAACGTGTCAACCCTGAGTTCGGTGACATACACCCGTTCGTCGCCGGCGCCGAGACGCCGAGACGCCGAGACCACAGCCGTGCGGCAGCACCCCCCGGGCCTGACAAGCTGGTAGCGTCGGCCCCGATAGGCGGAAAACGGGCGCGGCTGCCGTGATCATGCGAGCTTGCGGAACGCGACAATGACACGGCAGCCGATGCCGCCACGGTAGACCCAGCTAGGCGCTGTACCTGCCCGCGGACCGGGGCCGCCGACCAGGAGCGCCGCGAGCTGGCCGGGGTGCCGGACGAGGTCATATTCGCGATCAATATTCCCAGCCCACTGATGACTTACCGACGCCTATAGGGCCGCATAGCCAGAGAATGGGGAAGCGGGTATTCACAGGTCTACGCACGCACGGCAGAGGCCATGACAGCCCCAGCGGATGTCATGGCCTCTCGGCGTTACGTGCAGCGCTGGCCGGCGCGGCCAGGCCGTGGCCAAGCTGCAGCACGGTGATCATTGCGAGAGTCGATTCGGCGCCCTGGTTGCGGCTGCGCCCGGCATTCGTGAGACCGTCACTGCACCCCCCAGTCCGCTCGTCGACCAGCGGCACCCCGGCATCGTTATCGCCGAGAAACCAGGCGATGCACATCCGCACGCCCGCGAGCCACCCGCCGTCACCAGTGACCGTGGCAGCGCGCATGCAGGCGTCGGCTAGCGCGGCTACCTCGGCCGGACGCTGATCGGAGGCGGGCCGGCGCTCTTGATCTGGGCTCCATCCCTGCGGGGATACGACGGACAGGTGGCCATCCAGGGTCTCGGTGGCAAGGAGCCACTCCAGCATGCGCAGTCCATTGCGGAGCAAACGGTCATCTCCGAGATAGTGGCCGCAGACGATGATGGCCTCGGCGATGGCCGCGTTGGCGTAGGTGAGACTGGGCACTGGCCATGGCCACCTGTCGTCTGCGGCAGGGCTGCCGATGGCGACCCGGGCGCGGTAGAGCAGCGCGAGTGCGGCGTGGTGACCGGGGTGAGAGTCAAGTATCTCGGCGGCGCCGAGCGCCGCGAATGCCATGGCATGCGGCGACGGTGAGGAAACCCGTGCCCCGCGGTTGAAACGCCTGAAGGACTCCTCGCGTATCCCCGCGGTCGGGCCGCGGGCGGCGGCGGTGCCCAGCGCCCACAGGGAACAGCCCCAGCCGTCCTCGGTCCCGGGCTGGCCGTGCCACTGGCGGTCGTAGCCCAGGTGGTTCCGGAACTTCCCGCTGGGGGCCTGCGCCTGCGCGAGGAAGTAGAGATAGCGACGGCTGAGGGCGATGAGTTCCTGCGGCGGCGATGGCTCCCTGCACACCACCAGCAGGCCGCGCGCGACGCCATCGACCGGGTAACCCGCTGCGTGCAGCGGCACCACGCCGTCGGCGTGCTGGACCAGGCCGATTTTGTCGGTCAGCCGCTGCAGGTGACTGAATTGCGCAACGGGGTACATCATGCGAGTCTCAATGCGGACCAGAGGCTGACTAGAACTGCCTCGCGTGCCCTCTGGGCGTCCAGGGCAGTGGCTGAGCGCCTTCCATGGCCTCGCACGGCCGACGCAGTAACTACCCTAGCTGAGCGAATCTGTCACGGCCGCCGCCGTCGCGCCGGGACCGTGCCGCAGCTGAGGACTAGGGCGAGGTCTCTGGCGCTACCCGAGATCAGGCCCTTCCTGGTCAGGGAGGGCTTGCTCGGCCCAGATGGTCTTGCCCTGCGGGGTCTGGCGGCTCCCCCAGCGCTGGGTGAGCTGGGAAACCAGGAGCAAGCCGCGCCCGCCCTCGTCGAAGGCCCGGGCCCGCCGCAGGTGCGGAGCGGTGCTGCTGCCGTCGGTGACCTCGCAGATGAGTGAGCGGTCATGGATGAGGCGCAGCTGGATAGGCCCGCGCGCGTACCGGATGGCGTTGGTGATGAGCTCACTGACCACGAGCTCGGTGACGAAGGTGACGTCGTCAAGGCCCCAGTCAGTGAGCGTCGTCGTCACCTGCTGGCGGGCGCCGGCCACCACGGACGGGTCGGCGGCGAGGTCCCACGTGGCCACCCGGTAGGCGTTCAGGGCCTGCGTGCGGGCGATGAGCAGGGCCACGTCATCGGCCGGGCCGTCCCCGAGCACAGTCGCCAGGATGTTATCGCAAGTGATTTCCAGCGATGGCTCCCGCCGGGCCAGCGCGCGGCGCAGCCGGTCGAACCCGAGGTCGATGTCGCGGTCGCGGGACTCGATGAGGCCGTCGGTGTAGAGCACGAGGATGCTTCCCGCGGACAGGTCGATCTCGGCGCTCTCGAAGGGCAGCCCGCCGAGGCCGAGCGGCGGTCCGGCCGGCAGGTCGACGAAGCTGACGACGCCGTCCGGGGTGACGAGCGCGGGCTGCGGATGGCCGGCGCGGGCCAGGCTGCACCGGCGCGAGACCGGGTCGTAGATCGCGTACACGCACGTCGCGTAGACGTCCCCGCCCGGGTCGGCGTCGGTTTCGGCGGAGATCCGGCCGACGACGTCATCGAGGCGGGTGAGGAGCTCCTCGGGGGGCAGGTCGATGTCGGCGAGCGTCCGCACGGCGCCGCGCAGCCTGCCCATGGTGGCGGAGGCGCGGATGTCGTGCCCGACGACGTCGCCGACGACCAGGGCGACGCGGGCCCCGGAAAGCGGGATCACGTCGAACCAGTCGCCGCCCACGCCCGCGTGGGCGCTGGCTGGCAGGTACCGGCTGGCGACCTCCACCGCCGACAGCCTGGGGAGCCGCTGCGGCAGCAGGCTGCGCTGCAAGGCCAGCGCGGTGGTGCGCTCGCGGGTGTAGCGCCGGGCATTGTCGAGGGACAGGGCCGCCCGGGCGGTGAGCTCCTCAGCGAGCAGCACGTCGTCTCGCTCGAAAGGCTCAGGCCGCTGCCCGCGCAGGAACACCGCGACCCCGAGCGTGACCCCGCGCGCGCGTATCGGGACGCACAGGATCGAATGGAACCTGAAATTGCGGATCATCTCTACCCGCGCCGGGTTGTAGGCATGCGAGTAGGTAAAGCCGGGGCTCGTCACCCCGGTCAGCACCGACTTGCCGGTCGCCAGGCACTCAGCAGACGGGGAGGACGGCGGATGGATGTCGAAGTCCCCGACCTTGACGACCGCCTCCGGAACACCGTCGAAGACGGACTGATGGGCGGCCCGGCGCAGCACCACAGGGCCGGTCAGCGGGCCTGGGGGCGGCTCGTTGCCGCTGTACACGACGTCGAGCAGGTCAACGGAGACGAGGTCGGCCAGTTGCGGCACGACCATGTCGACCAGTTCCCGCGCGGTCCTGTTGATATCCAGGGTCGTGCCGATGCGCGTGCTCGCCTCATTCAGCAGCGTCAGCCGCCAGCGCGCCCAGTACTGCTCGGTGATGTCGAGCACCCCGACCAAGACCGCTCGCGTACGGTCATCCCCGTCTTTGACCGGGGAGACGGAAACGTACCACGCGCGCTCGCGGGCCTCACCCGGGACGCGGCGGTAGGTCTCCCGGCTCGTTGGCTCCCCGGTGTCGAGCACCTGGCGCATGTAGCGCTCCATCGCGTCGTACTGGGGCCCGTGCAGGAGATCAGTGAGACGGCGCCCGCGCAGCTCGTCCTGGGTGAGGCCGAACATCTGGCACATGCGGTCGTTGATCCCCAGGCACAGCAGGTCCTGGTCATGGATCGCCTCAGCGAACGGCGACTGGGTGAACACCCAGCCCAAAAAGGACCCGCCGGCCCGCCCGTAGCTGTCCATCTGTGGGTCACACCGCCATCCCGGGGATCTGTGTCCGCCGTTACCGCAGGTCACAGACATTAGCTCTCCCCAAGGCGCGTGCCAAGGCTCCCGTGCCATGCTGAGGGGTGGAGTTCGCATACGTAGACGTGTTCGCGGCCGGGCCGTTTACGGGGAATCCGGCGACCGTGGTGCTTGACGCTGACCGAGTTGATGATGCGACGATGCGGGCCATCGCGCGGGAGTTCAACCACCTGCGCCCGCCCGCGGGGGCCGCGTCACCGGAATCAAATCAGTTCGTTAGATTCAGTGATTCGTTAGATAGTGAGGCAATCGCGCCGCGACCCCCGCGGAACCGGAACCTCGCCCGCCAGGAGGCATGGTGGCACTCAACGACGACCAGGCTCGCGCCACGGGCCTGACCCTGCCTCAGCCGCTGCACCTGGCGAATGAGGGGCTGGCGTTCCTGCTTGAGCTGGTGATGGTCGCGAGCCTGGCCTGGTGGGGCTCGCAGGCCGTCAGCGGGATCGCCGGGCGCATTGCCCTGGCGATCCTCACTCCCGCGGCGGCGGTCATCATCTGGGCGCTGCTGGCGGCGCCCCGCGCCCGGATCCAGTTGCCGCTGCCCGGCGTCCTCGCCGTCAAGGCGGTGGTCTTCGCGGGCGCGGCCGTCGCCGTCTACTCAATGGGACACCACGCCCTGGCGATCGGGTTCGCCGTGGTGACGGCGGTGAACACGGCCGTGGCCACGGTGGACCGCCAGGCGCTCATGACGACCCGCGCCGGGTTACCGGACGCGCCCGAAGAACTGCCGCAGGTCGGCGACGAGCGGGGCCTTATGGGAAGCGCCTGGCCAAATTGGCACAGATGGCACGATATCCTCACCCCGTAGGGGCGAGTACGGGGTCAGGCCGGGGCAGGCCTGGCGCGCGGCGCAACCAAGTAGCAACCGGGCGGCGCACCCAGGGGCAACGCTACCGCGCTCAAATAGGGGAATCGGCGTAACCCGCAGCGTCGCGGGACACCAGGTATCGCTGGATGCGCAATGGAGAATCCGCAATCCTTACGGACTATCCGCAAGGTTCGTCAGTCTGCCGACAAGCAGGTGCGTATCTCCGCTACGCTGAGCGATGCAATCGATGGCAGTCAATAACCTTCTGCTTACACAGTGTTGCTATGTGAACACGATGGGTAGATGCGGTTGCAGGCAAGGATCTGCGGCCGAGGTCACAGGCCATGCAATCGATACGCAGGGAACATTACAATAACCCAGCGTGCTGTTACCTGACGGACAGCATCCGAAATGGACAGATGCCGTGACGATCACCTCCGCGCAGTTCGCGTAACGGCGCAAATGGCAGCACCGGGGCCTTCCCCGGGCTAACGCTCCGTATCCGCGCGGGGCGGGCCGTCCCCGCCCGTCACGACTACCAGCCGAGAGCCCGGTGCCCCCCCCGGGACCTTGCGAGACAAAGGCAGGCCAGACGAGATGAACAGCAGCAGCACCGTTTCAGCCGAGCTCGGTTTCCGGCTCGTCGTCCCTCAGCAGACGATCGTGCCGCTGGTTGCCAGCCTGCACTACTCCAGCGACGACCCCTACGCGATCCGCATCGCCTTCCACGTCGGCCTGGACGAGCCGGTCGAGTGGATCTTCGCCCGCGACCTGCTCGCCGCCGGCTCCACCGCCCGCGAGGGCCACGGCGACGTCAGCGTGTGGCCGTCTGAGGGCGCCAGCGGCATGGGGCAGGTGCTGAACATCGAGCTGTCGTCCCCCTTCGGCCAGGCCCACTTCGAGACGGCCACCGACGAGGTCGCCGACTTCCTGGCCCGCACCTACGAGGCCGTCCCGGCCGGCGCCGAGACCAGTCACGTCGATGTTGACGCCGAGTTGACCGACCTGCTGCGCCAGGCCTGACCTTTCCGCCCTCCCCCGGCGGCAATCACGCAAAGCGCGCCCCACCTGGCGCCAGCGCTTCCCCGACCCGGTCCCCCTAACGAGTCGGGATAGTTTTCCCCGAAACTGGGAGCGTGTCCGCTCGCTCCCGCGATCGCCGCGAATGACTGTGACTATTAGTAGTCAGTTGGCTTCGTTGCGGCTATGATGCTCGGCTTCGCCAGGCCCGAGCGTAATTGGCCGCCGCGCCCCTCCCCCGGCATCCTGCTTTAGCGGGCGCCGCCTGTTTTAGCGGGCGCTGCCCGCGTCGCCCCGAATAGGCGCGGTGCCCGCTGGGGTCCCGGCACCCGCGCCGGATCACCTGCGGCAACGCCCCCGGCGCGGGCGTGACGCCAGTCACCTCCGGTGCCCGGCGGGGGACTGTTTGGCGGATTCGAGTTGGCGTCTGCGCCAAGATCGGCTACAGTTCCCAACGTCGCCGGAGAGATCCGGGGAGCGAGCCGGAGCGATCCGGCGAGCAGCATGCGGACGTGGCTCAGCTGGTAGAGCATCACCTTGCCAAGGTGAGGGTCGCGGGTTCGAATCCCGTCGTCCGCTCGGTAGCGCGGCTATGCGGCCAGCAACTATGCGGCATCGAGCCGTCGGGGTCTGCGTTCGCAAGGTTTGCACGCTCCTGCGGCGCAGTGGCCGAGTGGCTTAGGCAAGGGCCTGCAAAGCCCTGTACACGGGTTCGATTCCCGTCTGCGCCTCCCTTCAAGGCCCTGACCAGGGAAAACTCCCGTTCACGGCTTGCAGTCACCAGCTGACCGGCCTAGCAACCCGGTCTTGTGTACATAGCCTGAGGGCCGCAAAGTGTGCGCAGCTCCCCCAGAGAGGGATCTGCCATGACCAGGGCACGTTCAGCTTCCGGCTCCCCGCGCAAGTCGCCGCTTCCGTCGCTTCCTTCCCCGGCGCGGCCGGGGTGCCACCCCTCCCCCGCTACGCCCCGCCCGCCGCCGGCCTGACCGGCGAGCAGCTGCGGGCGATGCAGATCAGCGAGTTCTGCCAGTGGCTGCGGTCGCGGACCAACCACGAGAAGCGCCCGTTCCAGGAAGAGACCATCACCGTCTACAAGGTCGCCGCGCGGGCGCTGGACGCCTGGATGACAACCGCGGGGATGGAGGGCGACTTCACCGCGTGCGACGCGGGTGTGCTGAACCGGTTTTTCCGCGACTACCACGCCGCGAAGTCCTGGTCGGTGAGGCCTCGGGACGCTTCAACGCGATGGAGCAGCGCGGGTCCTGGATGCCGCGCAGATACCCAGTCCCGGTCGGCGTTGGTGATTTCATCGTCCACCCACGCGAACGGACGCCCGGCGGCCCACTCCACCAGGGTTCTGGTCTTCCAGCACAATCCGAACCACCGGTCTTCGCGCTCCGTGGCCGGAGGTCGCCGCAGCGCTCGACCGGATCGGGGTACCGCACCCTGGCCAGTTCACCGACGAGTTCACGTTCCGGCGCTGCCCCAAGTGCGGGGAACGCAATCTGGTGCGGGATCGCGTCTTCGTCTGCGCCATCTGCGACGCGGACCACACGGCGAACTGGAACTTCCGAAATCCCGCTGGCTAAGACACCTGGCACCGGTTCCAAGTGGAACGTCACGTGGTAGGTCAAGATCGTGAGGCCTGGGACAGCCGTGGCGGCGTATCGCAGCCGGTCGTCGTACTCGTGCGCTACCACGATCCCCTGAACGTCTTGTCCGGCTGCGGCGAGATGGGTTCGGACCCATCCCATGTACCGGGCAACCTGCCCGACTACGCGGTCAGCGGAATGCCCGCGCTTGAGTTCCACGACGACTAGCGCGCTCGAAGAGGTGTCGACGCACAGAAGATCCAGGCGGCCTATGGACGTGACTAGTTGATGGCCGCTAGCTCCGTCCTGCCCCTGCCATAGTCTGAGTGGGCGACCCCAGTTCACTGCATTCCAGTTGCCCAAGAGGAACTCTTCTAGGTGGGCCTCTAGGACGAACTCGGTAGTGGCCGGAGAGACTGGTTGCTTATCCTCCTCGTCATCAACCCCTTCGTCTTCGGATGACACATCCTCGTCGCCAAGGTCGGTGTCGGGATCGTAGGCCGCCAGGCGCCCATCTTGCGTCCATGTGAAGACTGGCTCGTACCGGTGCACGGAGTAGTGATGCCGGTTTGGATCGTTGGCCGTTAGGCCCTTGATGTGTGCCGCTACGGTCGTCTTCTTCACCAGCGGGTACTTCAGTCCGAACCAGTTGACGACCGCGGCGGGCGAGGTAGGCATCGGGAGGTCGCTTGCGGCCTCGCGCATGAGAGTGCGAACTGGGCGGTCGTAGAGCAACGCCTGGACTCCTTGTGAAAGACACGCATTTATGCCGTTGAGAAGCTAGCTGACGATGCGGCCGTGGCCTGAGTGGCTGCTGATGGCGCTCACCACATTAGATAGCATGGGGGCAACCATGGCTCGGGATGTCTGCCGGATGAAGTTGAATCCCGCCTGGGCAGTAAAAGTGAGCTCCCCGTAGCGCATGATGGGCCCTGGCACCCCCGTGGACACGCCAATGCCAGATCTGGAAAGATTGACCCGGAATGGCCCTGCTTTACAGTCTTGCGCAGGTAAAACGACATCATTACCTCCAACCGGTCAACATCCACGGATACCGGTAGGACGCACGGGCACCCCCTCTGGATGACGATAAAACCAGAAGGAACTCCGATCTTCATAAATCACCCGCCTCACGCTCGCGGAACTGGAGAATATCTAGGCTCACGTTAGCCGCCAGCACTCATCCTTGTCCTGCTGTCGAGGGTGCTCACGTTTGCGCGCGTTGGCGGCATTGAGCCTGGCGGACACTTCGCGGGCACGGCTCTTACGAGCTACTAACCCACTCGGGCAGCAGTTCAGCTGCATGCAGCCATGTGCTGGGCAGGTCGCCTGGGTCGAGGCCGGCTGCGGTGATGCCGCCGACGATGGCGCAGGTGGTGTCGATGTCGCCGCCTGCCGCTGCGGTGGCCCAGATGGCCTGCTCGTAGCTGGTGCGGTGGCGGGCGGCGGCCCAGATGGTGAAGGGGACGGTGTCATGGGCGGCGACCGCGCGACCGTTACCGAGGACGTAGGCCGCAGTCTCGGGATCAGTCACGGTCAGCATGCGGCGTGCCACGGCGATGCCGTCGTAGACCTTCCCGGGCGGGACGTGCTCCAGGATCCGGTCGATGAACGGGCCGGGCGGCATCGGCCCGCCAGCGGCCCATGCCGCCGCCACGGCGACCGCGATGGCCCCGGCCACCGCCTCAGGGTGGGCGTGGGTGACCGTGGCTGACAGCGCGCCCTGGCGGGCTGCCTCGGCGGGGTCACCAGCGAAGTAGGCGCCGACCGGGGCGACGCGCATTGCCGCCCCGTTGCCCCAGGAGCCGGAGCCGTCGAACAGGCCGGCGGCCAGGGACCGCCAGTCGCCGCCGTCGCGGACCAGGCGGAGCATCCGGTTCGTCGCCGGGCCGTAGCCGCGGTCGAAGTCGTGCCGCTTGGCGAACGACGCGGCGAGGGCGTCCTGGTCGATCGTGTGATGGGTGGCCAGGGTCAGGTAGACCGAGCAGGCCATCTCGGTGTCGTCAGTCCACTGCCAGGGAGCTGGCGGAAGCGACCGGGAGGCTAGGTGGTGACGGTTGCCGGGGATGAAGAACTGGGAGCCAAGCGCGTCACCGATGCACAGTCCGAGAAGGGACAGCCGGGCACGCTGGAGACGACCGTTGGGCATTTGCTGCTCATCCTCGCAGAGAGGCTGCCCGGACGTCGACTAGGCGAGGAGACCGCTCGATGACCCAGGCCGCCTACGCCGGATGGAAGGCCGACATGCTCGCCGGGAAGGTCACGCTGATGGCCGCCGCCACCAACGCTGTCGTCACCGACCTATCCGCCCAGGCCCGCGCCGACGCGTGGCCGCCGGACAGGTCGAGCAGTCCGGAGCCGAGCTCCGTGACGGGAATCTGGCCGGCAAGGGCGACTGATCGTCACCCGCCACAACGACCGCCGCATGCCTGTCTATGGCGGCCGTGACTGGCTGGTGTACTCCTGATGGGAGGATCGGCCTGCTGACGGTTTCCGCAAGACCCGTCAGCATGAGCAGCGGCAGATCGACCGGGCGGTCCGGGCGCAGCAGACCTGCGAGCGCGATCACCACGGCCCGGCGGACGAGAACTATGAAAGGCAGGTGTGATGGCCGGCTACCACACCCGCTGGGTGCGAACCGAAGAGGCTGCCGACGACCCTGAGCGGATCGCGATCCGCGAGGCACTGGCCTTCGGCAAGGCCCTGTACGACGTCCGGACTACCCTGAGCCTCACCGTCGCCGAGCTCGCCCAGCGCGCCGGGATGACCGCTGATGAGATCGAGTGCATCGAGGAAGGCGGCACCGAGCCCACCATCCCCCTGCTCCGCCGCCTCGCCGCCGCACTGAACGCTGACGTCCGCCTGACCCCGGGCCACGACCTCGGCTCCGTCTGGTTCGAGACCCACGCCGCGTAAACGCCTAAGCTCGATAATCGGCGAGGGTCTGCCGGATATATAGAGAGCCTTTCGCCTCTTGCGTACGCGGCTTCTTAGCATTTCGGTTAGGGACGTTGCTGATTCATGCTGGCAGCCAGCGGGCGGTTGCTCACCTTTCCCAGGGTGCAGCCGTCCCATGGACGCTACCTTGCTGGGGCCGCAAGCTCTCGCGCGATCGTGATGAACTCCTTCAGTGGAGGCGACGCTTCCCCAGCGCGCCAGGCGATGGCGACATCAGAGGGCGGGATGTCGGTAACCTTCACGAACTTCAGCTTCGGCCATTGCTGGGCGCGTGCTACGCACTCGGGTACGATGCCCACGGCCTGCTGGGTGCGGGCGGCCTCAAGCAAGTCTTCGAGGGACTGACCGCGGGCCCCGACCCGCGGTGGCCGGTCGCGAAACGCGGTTAGGCGCCAGAACGCGCACCAGACGGGGTCGGACTCGCTGACCTCGATCCACGGCTCGTCCGCGATCTCTGCGAAGCTGACGTTCGTCTGGCGGGCGAGCGGATGCTGGTCCGAAAGCGCGACATAGCGCGGCTCGCTGGCGATCACGAGCAGTTCCAGGCCAGCGCCGCTGAACGGCGGACGCACGATCGCTACGTCGGCCTGGTCGGTGAGCACGCCCCCGGCGGGGTCGCCGAAGTCGAAGTGCCGGGTGCTGAGCGCGACCTGAGGATGACGGTCCCGGAATGTCGCCAAGAGCATGGGCGTGAGCGGAAGCGCGGCGGTGGCAGCAAGGCCGACCCGTAGCCGAGCCGTGTACCCGGCGCGCAGTTGACCTGCGGCGTCGTTGGCGCGCTCGGCTGCTGCAAGTGTCTCCAGGGCGTACGGCAGCCATCGCGCGGCAGCGTCGGTCAGTCGCATGGGCCGGGTGCGCTCGAACAGGCGCAGCCCGAGGGTGCCCTCCAGCTGGGCGATGCCCTCGCTGAGCGTTTGCTGGACGATGTTCAGCCGATTGGCCGCGCGGGTGAAGTTGAGCTCCTCCGCGACGGCCAGGAAGTAGCGCAGGTGGCGCAGCTCGACCGAAACGGCGGCAGCGGGGATCCCGATCGCACAGGCCGTGCCTGTGGATTCACCGGAAAGTCCTGTTGGCCAGGGCGAAACTCACCTTTGTAGTCTCCCATACATGCCGCAGGGGAGGCCGTTAGATCACGTCGGCGGAAACTGCGGGCCTTGGACGGTTGCCTCGCGCGGCCACCGTGTAGCGATGAACTCCTAACCCATGAAGGACAAAAGCGATGAGCAAGATCGTCGTCTGGATGCAGATGTCGCTGGACGGCAAGACGCAGGGGCCGAGCGGTGGAGATGATGGCTTACTTCTGGCCGACCGCCCGACGACACGGTGGCCGGCTTGCGCTATGCCCGCGCTCGCGCCTGACCCCTGCTCCCGCTATCCCTAGAAAGGCCGCGAGAGATGCAGACGCTTTACGAATTCGCCGGCGGCCACGAGGGGCTGCGCAGGCTCATCGAAACCTTCTACAGCGACGTGCTGGCGGACCCGGTCCTCAAGCCGTTGTTTGGCCAGGGAAGCCCCGGCCACGTCGACGTGCTGACCGCCTTCGAAGCGGAGTCCTTCGGCGGCCCGGATGACTTCTCGCGGACAATGGGCGGCTTTGCCCACCTCATTAACGTCCACCGGAACCTGAAGGTCACTGAGGCGCAGCGCAGCCGGTTCGTCGAGCTCTACCTGGCCGCGCTCGACAAGGCAGGCATGCCCGATGACCCGGCGTTCCGCCAGGCCCTACGGGAGCACGTCGAGTTCGGGTCGCACGTGGCGATGCAGAACTCCAACGCCACCAGCGACGACCAGCTCCATCCGCTGCGAGAAGTCCCGCACTGGAACTGGCCAGAACAATCCTGAACGACATCATCGCCCTCTATCGGGAAGCCGCGAGCCGTTCGCCGAGCTGGACATGAGCCTGAGAGCCGCGAGCGCAGGTCGCTCGCGGCCCTAGCCGCTGCCCTAGCCGCTCAGGTGCCGTAGACCTGGAACTCCCAGAGTGAATAGCCGTACCCGGTCGCCCGCGTCGTGCCGTACATCCGGACGTATCGCCCTGATCCCGCCACGCTCAGGTTTTGCGTGCCTCCAGTGCCCGTCGTCGTCGAGTAGATGGTCGTCCAGTTAGTGCCGTCAGTGGATGCCTGGACCTGGAAGGCCGTGGCATACGCGGTCTCCCAGGACAGGACGACCTTGCTGATGGCATGGGTGGCTCCGAGGTCGACCTCCAGCCACTGCGGGTCACTGAATGCGCTCGACCAGCGAGTCGCCAGGTTCCCGTCGACGGCGTTAGATGCCGGGTACCCGGCCGCCTGCACCGACGATGCGGTGGCAGGCTGTCCCTGGGACAGCAGCAGCGCGCCCGATCCGCTGGCCGGCGTCGCGGTCGCCTCGTGGGAGCTCGGCGACGCGCCCGCCGAGTTGCTCGCGGTGACCTCGTAGTAGTACGCGGTGCCGTTGGTGAGGCCGGTGTCGGTGAAGCTGGTCGAGGTG
>JAICUO010000374.1 GCA_025935815.1 Streptosporangiaceae bacterium | reverse complement strand
GCCTGGTTATCCGGTGGACCTGTGCTCTCCGGTGGCCCGTGGCTGTGCAGGACTTGCCCTCGGGGCCCGTAGGCGGTGGTAGTCCCGTCGGGGTGGAGGACGAGTCTCCAGCCCCAACGGTCAGGGACACGGCAAAGTCGTATTCATGCAGCTTGAAGTAGCTTGAGCGTCCGCTGCGGGTCGCGGGCGTGATGGCGGTTGGCGGCGGCGATGTTCATGTGGCCGTCCAGGCGCAGGAGGCTGATGGCCAGGCTTCGCAGCGAGGCCATCACACGGGGTGCGTTTCCTGTCCTGACCAGGGAATTGTCTTCCTGGTAGGTGACGTCGCGGACCCAATGGAGACGGTTTTCTATCTCCCAGTGGCCGCGGACCCAGGCCGCCAGGGCCGCAGGATCCGCGTCGCGGTCACTGGTGATCAGGTAGACGACCTCGACCGTCTTCTTGCCCTTCTTGACGACCGTGCGGCGCAGCTGCGCGACCTGGGCGGCTCCGTCGAACCCGATCCAGGCCGGTGCCAGCGCCGCCTTGATCGTGCGGCGGGC
This sequence comes from Streptosporangiaceae bacterium, assembly GCA_025935815.1. Taxonomy (GTDB): domain Bacteria; phylum Actinomycetota; class Actinomycetes; order Streptosporangiales; family Streptosporangiaceae; genus Trebonia. The sequence goes on along the minus strand of JAICUO010000374.1, from coordinate 7,161 downwards.
CCGGCGCCCGTGGCCCGTGCTCACGGACGAGACCGCGGGGACGGCCTTCCAGGGCAGCTTCTTCAGCTGCCGGTACAGCGTCGGCATGTTGGCCTTGACGGTCATCACGTAGTCCGCGTGACGTGCGAGGATGGCCTGCGCGGTGTCGGTCTGCGTGTGCATTGCGTCGATCGTGATGACCGCGGCGGCCAGGTCGGCGAATGTCTTCAGCAGGTCCCGGACGGCGGGGATCTCGTTGCTCTTCGCGTTCACGGCGACCTGGCCGAGCACCGCGCCGATGCCGTGCGCCAGGGCCGCGACCAGGTGCGGGGCCTTCCCGGCCTTGTCCTTCGCACCGCGGACGGCCTTGCCGTCGATCGCGATCACCAGCCGGCCGCCGGCCCGCACGGCCCTGGTGTGCAGCCAGGCACCCAGGACCCGGTCGAGCGCGTCCGGGCTGACCAGGGCGAACGCGCGCCGGTACGTGGACTCCTCCGCTGCCCCCCGTGCCGCGCCCAGCTCCGCCAGCACCTCCGGGCCGGCATCGGCTGCCCACTGCCCGATCGCGGCGAATGACCGGGACCCCGCGATCACCGCCGCGATCCCGACGGCCAGCAGCCCGGCCAGCGAGTGCCGCCGGCCGCGCCTCTTACGCGGGTCCGGGACCTGGGAAAGGAGGTCAAGCAGGTACTGGCTGCGGGCAGCAGCGGCGATAGGGGAAAATGTCATGAGCGGGCGGGAGTCCCTCAAGGCAGGCGACGGTAAGCGTGAGAACTTCCATCGTTCCGCCCGGGTCCCGCCCGCCACCCGCAGACACGCCGGGCACATCGTCCCCAATTACGACACCGCAGGTCACAACCCTACTTCGCGACTTTGCCGTGTCCCTGCCTCCCCTCCCGGTGCGCTCCCTGGCAGATGTCGCCCGACCCTCAGGACGGTGCACCGCTCGGCAGCGTCTCACCCTGCAACCCAAATCGGGCCTGGCTCCTTCGCCTGATGGCGAGCGCCGGAGCCAGGCCCATCCGGCAAGACCTTGGAAGCGGAAGCCGGAAGGCATCCGGCCCTGTCGGAGCGTCGGCGGAGGCTTGGAAGCGGATGCGAAGGCATCACAACCCCACCGCGACAGGCAGCCTACAACATTGCTCTATAGCGCGCAATGGTGCGGAAGGCTGAATAGTCCTGCGGTGGACATGGGTACGGTGCGGCACATGATCGACAGGGATAGCCACGTGCCGCCATGGATGCAGCTAGCGGAGATTCTCCGCGAGCGCATTCGTAAGGGCGAGATCACGAACCGGCTGCCCGGCGAGCGGTCGCTTCAGCAGGAGTTCGGGCTAGCGCCGGTCACGATCAGGAAGGCCGTGCGGAAGCTCGCAGAGGAGGGGATGGTCCGAACCACCCCTGGCATGGGATCGTTCGTCGTCAAGCCCTCACCAGAGTCAGAGTCCGGCTCGGCGACTGGCTAGCCGTCCACGCTCCGCGCTAGTCCTGACTCGGCGGGGGGCGGGTCGGTTGCCGCTTCGGCGTAGTTGAGCGCCTGCTGGTACTCGTCCAGCCATTCCGCGTTCTGCTGGTCGGCAGGCAGCCCGGCGATACCGGTAGTCAGCGAGTCGACCGCGTCACGGTGCATGCCCACCGCGTGCTGGGTCAAGCCGATGTTCATCCGAAGGGACGGCTCGGTGTACCAGTACAGGGACTCGGGAGGCTCGCCCGCGCTCGTCACGAGATCCGACGCCCGGTGCAGGAGGTTCTTCGCCTCTCGCATATCGCCGAGTCCCGCATATGCCTGCGCCGCTTGCAACGTGTCGTACGCCAGCTGTGTGGAATGCGCTCCGGGCGTCGCTCGCGCTGCGCTAGTCGCGCGAACCGCGGCGCGGTGGCGCCCGCCCTACGGCTATCTCATCGCGGATGCCGGGCCGCACCCGAACCCCGCCAAGGCGGCAGACGGCAAGCGGATGCACAAGCTCGACCTTGACCCCGAGACGGCGCACGTGGTCCGGCGCATCTTCGCCGAGTTCATTGGCGGTAGCGGCATCTTCGCCATCGCGGAAGGCCTGACCCGGGACGGCATTCCCAGCCCGTCCGCGCACGACCCGGCGCGCAATACCCACCGGAACGGGATCGCGTGGTCCAAGAGCGCTGTCCGCGCGATCTTGACCAACCCCCGGTACACCGGCTACCAGGTATGGAACCGCCAGCGCACCGATGAAATCCTGCTCGACGTCGAGAACGTCGCGCTCGGGCACACGTCCAAGATGCGATGGAACCCGGCCGACAAGTGGGTGTTCTCCGAGCAGCCCGCGCACCCGCCGATCATCGCCAGGGAAGACTTCGAGCTCGCCCAGGCCACGCTAGCCGGGCGCGGCAGCAAGTCCCAGCACCGGCAACATCGCCGGACCCGCAGCTACCCGTTGCGCGGCGTCTTGCTCTGCGGACTGTGCGGGCGCCGCATGGGAGGCAAGTTCAATAACGGCCACGCCTATTACCTGTGCCGGTTCCCGCCGAGTACGCGCTAGCGAACAAGGTCGATCACCCCAGGAACGTCTACCTCCGCGAAGCCGACGTGCTCGGCCGGGTCGACGGCTGGCTAGCAGAACTGTTCGGCCCGGACGGCACCGATACGACGATCAGCCAGCTAGCCGAGCAAGCGGCCCAGATTCAAGACCCGATGGCACTCGTCCGCGCAGAGGCGGCCCGGGTCCGGATCAACGAGTATGACGCCGAGATCGGCCAGTACAGGGCAAGCCTCAAGGCGGGGGGTGACCCGGCCGTTGTCGGCCCGTGGATCGCCGAGACCCAGGCCAAGAAGGTAGCCGCCCAAGCCGAGATCCGCGCGGCGACCGGCCAGCGCGAGATGGGACCCGACGACATCGCGGCCATCGTCGCCGACCAGGGCGACCTGGCGCGCGTGGTCCACGACGCCCAACCAGCAGACAAGGCGGATACCTACGCCCAACTCGGGCTTACGCTCACCTACCGGCCAGAAAGGCGACTAGTGGAAGCAATCATTAAGCCACGCCTGAACATGCGCAAAGGGTTTGTGTCCGAGGCGGGACTTGAACCCGCACACCCTTTCGGGCACTAGCACCTCAAGCTAGCGCGTCTGCCTATTCCGCCACCCGGACTGGGATGCCGATCACATCGGCTGGCTAAGGCTAGCAAACCTCCGCCCGCTTCGCGAACCCTGCGGAGGCTTGGCCAGGACCAGCCGCGTCCCCTGGGCTGCCCCGCCGAGCCCATGGCGGCGGCCCGAAGAGAGGCCGAGCCGGACCGCCACGTCTTTCGGGGATTCCGTTCACGCGCTCAGCGCGCCACCGCGCGCCCCGCCCGCCGACGACCTACCCGACCCCGAGCCCGACCCCGTGGGCGAGGCGCTTGGCGGCGGGGTCGCGCTCGGCGGCGCGCTTGACGGCGGCACCGAGGTGGGGACGTGGTCAGGGGAGTGGCTGTCGGCGACGCGCTCGCAGATCCAGTCGCGGAGGCAGTCGGCGCCGGCCTCCCGCCGCCACCATCGCAGGCCGCCGCGTTGACCGTGCAGCCCGACGGCTGGCCCGCCGCGGCCGACGGCGACGCGGTCACGAACCCGACGGTCACCGAGCCGCCCGGCTGGAGCGTCGCGTCCCAGTCATCGCTGCTCACCATCACCCGCCCCCGTGCACCGTGGTGCCGGCGGCGTTGTCCACCGAGACTCGCGAGCTAATCAGATCGTTTATCCCCGCTCGCGGCATTAGGGAGCGTTTAATGGCGGCCTCAGCGCCTGATAAGGCGATGCCTGCTTCCCGTCCCGCTGCCCGCGCCACTCTTGCGGCCGCCACTCTTGCGGCCGCCATTCCTCATGCCGCCGCTCCCGGCCCCCGCCAGCGGCCCGGTCCGCAGCCACAGCTGCACCTGCGCGCCACCCAGCCCCGAGGAGGAGTCGACCTTGAGGTCGCCGCCCGTCGACTCGGCGACCCGGCGCACGATATCCAGCCCTAGCCCCGTTGAGCCGGCGCCACTGCCCCCGCGCCGCAGCACGGCGGCCAGATCGCCGATCCCCGGCCCGGCGTCGGCGACGAAGATCAGCACGACGCCATCACCGCAGTGCAGCGTCACCGCGAACTCCGTTCCCTCCGGGGTGTGCCGGAACACATTGCCCACACCGACGCCGCGCACCGTGTGCAGGTAGCGAGGCGCAGCCGCCGTCTCGCCGAGCTTGCGCCGCAACCACGAGATATGCACGTCGATCGTCTGGTCATCCCCGTAGGACTGGTGCCACACCTCGGTTCGCAGGTCCCGCCGCGTGACCACCTCACCGGGCCGCGCGGTCAGGTAAGCGAGCAGGTCGAACTCGCGTCGCGTCAGCTCCAGGCGCTGCCCGTCCAACTGCGCCTCCCGCCGGCCCAGGTCAACGCTCAGCCTCGCGACCGACAGCACCGCCGCGCCGCCCGGCGGGGCGGTGCGCCGCAACAGCGCCGTGATCCGCGCCGCCAGGTGCTCGCCCGAGAACGGCTTGACCACGTAGTCGTCGGCGCCGGCGTTGAGCAGCCGGATAATCTCCGCCTCCTCATCGCGGGCCGTCGCCACGAGGACCGGCGTCGCGGTGATCGCGCGGATCATCTTCAGCGCCTGGCCGCCGTCCAGGTCCGGGAGGCCAAGGTCGAGGATGATCACCTCGGGCTGGTGGCGGGTAACCTCCCGGATCCCGTCGAGCGCTGTGCCGGCGGTCCGCACGGCGTGTCCCCGCTCGGTGAGGTCAGCGGCCATCGCCGACCGGACGTGCGGGTCAAACGCCGGGACAGGTCCCGGCATGCCGGTGATCAGCGGGGTTCCGCCCATTGTGGCCACAACGGCGCCCGCGCTGCCCCTGGGTTTGCCCAGCGCGCCCGTGACGCCCACTTCGGCCAAGCCCGCGCCCGCCGCCAGCGCCTCGCCGACCACGCAATTGGGCCAGCGCCAGCCCCTCGGCCAGCCCGCCCCGGACAACCAGCCCTACTGCGGCCAGCCCCACGGCGACCCCGTCGGCGAGCGCGGGCAGCCTCCGGGACTACACCCTGGCCGGCGGCCGCGTAACGCTGGACCTGACCTCGGACTCGGTGCAGCTGGTGACCGCGATCCCGGACGCCGGGTACTCCGTGCAGACCTGGTCGGGGACCGGCTGGCTCCGCGTTGACTTCAGCTCCGGACCGCAGGTCTCGTCGCTGATAGCCAGCTGGTACGAGCACGCGCCGTCGGTCACCGTCACCAACTAATCCCCTTAAGGTTCCGCCGAAAGCCATTGCAGCCAGGTGCCGTGACCGTCCGTCAAGGCGACCGGGGCGCCGCCGTCTCGCCTCAGCACGAAGTACCCGTCCTGGCGCGCCGCCGCTGCAGGGGGGGCACCCGCGACGACGCCCGCGGCCTCGTTGGAGATCCAGGTGGCGTCCAGGCTGCGCACGATCCGGCCGAACTCCTCGCGCCCCGCCCGGGCAACGTAGGCCAGCACCGCGGAGTGGAAGATGACGAGCGTCGCCCCGCGCGGCGCCTGCCGGGCCAGCGCCGGAACATCGGTGAGCAAGTCGCCCTGGTAAACCGGCGGCGGGTCCCGCCGCGCGGTCTCCACCGCCAGCCGCAGGCGCTCGCGGCGGTCGGCCTCGCCCGGCCAGACCAGGCACTCCAGCCAGCGCATGTCGTCATCGCTGGTGACGTCGAGCGGGTTGAGGTCCAGCCCCGCGCGCCAGGCGACCTCGGGGACGCGCCGAGGCAGCGGCACCGGGCCGTGCGGGTCGCAGGCGATCACCGGCGCCCCCGCGTCGCCGCCGGTGACCCGGTAGCCCGCGTAGTCGTAGGAATAACGGTCCGGGAGCAGGGTGAGCCCGGCGCTCGCGCCCACCTCGAGGAGGGCAAGTGGTTGCGGCAACATAGCGAGCAACGGAAGCAGGGTGGCGCAGCGCGCGGCCTCGTTTGTCTGGGTACGGCGGGCAAGCATCACCGCGCGCAGCTCGGTGTCCCGGTCAGCGACGAGGGCGCGCAGCGCGGCGACGTCCGCGGGCTCGCCGAGCAGGTAGCAGGCGGCCGCGAAGAGCAGGTTCGGCTGCTGCCGGGCGCGCGGCAAGCTGTCCAGGAAAGCCAGCAGGCTCGCGTCCGCGGCGGCCTCGGTCGCCAGTCGCTCATACCCAGGGGACCGGCCGCGGGCCTCCCGGGCGAACGCCCGGTAGTTCTCCGCCGTGCTGACGGTCAGGTCGTGGCCGCCCATGGACATGCGCCCAGGCTAGCGCGTGGGACAATGGCCCGGTGACTGACAGCACTGCGCGGACCCCTGGGACCACCGCTGAAGATGAGGTCACGGACCTGTGCCGTGAGCTGATCAGGTTCGACACCACTAACCCGGGGGATCACTCGGGACCCGGGGAACGGCTCGCGGCAGAGTACGTAGCCGGGTTGCTGAGCGAGGTCGGGCTGGAGCCAACCGTCGTCGAGTCACACCCGAAGCGGACCAGCGTCGTGGTCCGCATCGAGGGGGAGGACCGCTCGCGGCCGGGCCTGCTCGTTCACGGTCACCTGGACGTGGTGCCCGCCAACGCCGCGGACTGGCGCGTCGACCCGTTTTCCGGCGAGGTCCGCGATGGCCTCGTCTGGGGGCGCGGGGCCGTCGACATGAAGGACATGGACGCGATCATGCTCGCGGTGACGCGCCAGCGGCTGCGCGAGGGCCGCAAGCCCGCGCGCGACGTCGTGCTCGCCTTCACCGCCGATGAGGAGGCAGGCGGCAACTGGGGCGCCAAGTACCTCGTTGAGCAGCACCGCGACCTGTTCGAGGGAGTGACCGAGGCGGTCGGCGAGGTCGGCGGGTTCAGCATCTGCGTTGGCGACCGCCGCATGTACGTCGTGCAGACCGCGGAGAAGGGCATCGCCTGGCTGCGGCTCACCGCGACCGGCACCGCGGGCCACGGGTCCATGATCCACGGGGACAACGCGGTGACCGCGCTCGCCGAGGCCGTCGCGCGGATCGGGCGGCATGAGTGGCCGGTGCAGCTCGCCCCGTCGGTGCGGGCATTCCTGGAAGGGGCCAGCGCGGCGATCGGAGTTCCGTTTAACCCCGACGACCCGGGAAGCCTCCTCGGGAAACTCGGCCCCGCCGCGCGCATGATAGGGGCGACCCTTCAGAACACCGCCAACCCGACCGGCCTGAAGGCGGGCTACAAGGTGAACGTCATCCCGAAGACG
>JAICUO010000103.1 GCA_025935815.1 Streptosporangiaceae bacterium | reverse complement strand
GCGGCGGAGGCGATCCTCCCGGCGGTGCCGCCGAGCAACCCGCGCCCGGTGACGGCGGCCGACCTGGAACGGCTGCTGCAGGCGGCGTGGGCGGGCGACGACCCGCGCGAATTCGCCTGAGTCACTGGCCCGATGGCACGCCGGCCCGCCGGGGCGGGGGCCGCGGGCGGCGGTGCCGTGGTGGGGGGCGCGGTCGGCAGCGGGGTCGCCGTCGGGCAGGTCGGCAACGGCGTGGGGCATCGCGCAGCGGTCACCAAGCTGGTGGGCGGCGCCGTGGTAGGCGGTGCGGTGGTGGGCGGCGGCGTGGTAGGCGGTGCGGTGGTAGGCGGCGGCGTGGTGGGCGGCGGGCAGGTTGGGATTGGTATTGGCGTCCCGGTTGGCAGGGTGTGGGTGGGCAAGGGGCTCACCGCCGTCGCGCGGGCGGGGGCACCGAGGACCGCCAGGGCGAGCAGGCCGGTGATCAGCGCGGTCATTAGCGCACTGACCGCGGCGATGCCCGCTGGGCGCGCTCGCCGCAACGCGGGCCGTCGCCGGGCCTTACTCAACGCGGTAAGCAGGTTCCTCATTGCCTTCCCCTCGTCCTCGCAACAGAGCCGGTACGTGGTGCTTCGCGCAGAGATTGGCGGGAATGCCTGGAACGCTCCTGAAATGCCGCTGAAGCCGCACTGAAACCCCTGGTTAAAGGCTCAACCGAGCGTGTTCGAAGTAACGTATATAGAACAAATCCCATGAGGTCATGTCCTATTCCGTTGAGGCGTGATAAATGTTCTCTTACCGCCTAATACGACAGATCCCTCGCGGCTCCCTAAATGCTGCCAGGCCAGCAAGGCTGAGGGACGGGTCGGGCCGGTGCCTCCCGGCTCCGTGATGGCGGGATCGGGGTCCGTCGAGGAGTTGCAGGAGGTTACGCAGGTGCTAGGGCTCTCCCTGGTTCACGGCGGCGCGGGTCGGCGCCGCATGCTCAGGCGGCACGGGGTCGCGGTGGCCGTGGCCTTGGCGGTCGGCGCGGGGGTGCTGGGCGCGGTGAACACAGGGTTGCTATCGCCGGCGAGCGCCGCGACGGCGGTGACCCAGTCGAGCGGCATGCTGAATCCGGTGCTGCCGCAACGCCTCCTCGACACCCGTACGACTACAGGCGGCCACCATGCGGTGCTCGGCAGCGCCGCGACCATGAAACTTACGGTGCTCGGGATGGGCGGGGTGCCCGGCGCCGGCGTCTCCGCGGTGCTGCTTAACGTCACCGCGGTGAACCCGGCCGGGCATGGCGGCTTCCTTACCCTGTATCAGACCGGCATCACCCGGCCGGCGGCATCGACCCTGGACTACCGGGGCGGAGTGACGGTCGCCAATCAGGCGCTGGTGCGGGTCGGCGCCGATGGATCGATCAGCATCTTCAACTCCGCGGGCCAGGTCAACGTGATCGTTGACGTGGAAGGCTGGGTGGGGACCGACGCGGCCGCGGCCAGCGGGCAGACCACGACGGCGACGCCGGTTCGCCTCCTCGACACCCGGTCCACGACCGGCGGCCACCAGGGGGCGCTTTCGCTGGGTCAGTCGGTGACGCTGCCGGTCGAGGGCGCGGGCCCGGTCCCGGCGACCGGCGTCGCGGCGGTCTGGGCCGACGTCGTCGCCGTGCCGGTCGGCAACGTGGCCGGCTTCCTGACGGCCTACCCCAGCGACGCCAGCTCGGTGCCGGTGTCATCAACGGTCAGCTTCCTGGCTGGCGTGGTCACCTCAAACCTGGCGCTGGTGCCGGTTGGCGCGGATGGCTCGATCACGATCACCAACCGTTCGCCGGGCGCCAACGTGATCCTGGACGTGGTGGGCTGGGTCTCCGGTGGGGACGCGACGGCTGACGCGGGGACGCAAGCCCTGCCGGCCACCCGCATCCTCGACACCCGCACCACGCTGGGAGGCCACCACGCACCGGTGCCCGCGGGAGGCGCCATCAACTTGTCGGTCCTCGGCGTCGGCGGCGTGCCGTCCACTGGCGTCGCGGGCGTGATCGTGCACGTGACCGGGGTGAGCCCGAGCCCGACGGGCACCAACCTCACGGCCCTCGGCACGGGGTTCCCGCGGCCGGTGAGCACGATACTAAACCTGGCCGCGCACGCGACCGTGTCGAATACCACGGTCGTGCCAGTCGGATCGGCCGGGGCCATCACCATCTATAACCCGGGCGCCAGCTTGAACCTGGTGATCGACGTGCAGGGCTGGATCGCCGCGCCAGTGCTGACGGTCACCCCGCCGGCGGCCGCCGCGCTCGGGGCGGGCGCGCTGACCGCCACCGACGGCAAGCGTTCACTGGCCATCTTGACCAATGCCAACCGCTATGCCATGACCACCTGGTGGAACACCGTCTACCCCCACCTGATCGCCGCCCCCATGACGAGCGCGGCGATGCCGTCGATCGATGACGTCACGCAGCTGACGTTCAGCGCGCAGACCGTCGTTACGACCGACTCGGTGCGGCGACTGGTCATGGAGGCCTACAGCCTGGCGACATCCATCGCGACTGGCGCCTACAACCCGGCGGCGGCCCCGGCGGGGACGGGCGTCACCAACGCGGTCGCCACCTCCCGCACGATCGAGATCATCACCAAGGTCGTGGCCGGCCACATCACCGTTAAGCAGCACGGCTGGGGCGCGACCCCGCAGAGCTCGTTCCTGGCCGCCTACCTCGGCACGGCGGCCTGGCTACTGTGGCCGCAGCTGACTGCCGCGCTGCAGGCCGAGGTCGCGCGGATGGTGTACTTCGAGGCCGAATGGGGCATGGAGCGCCCGCTGCAGTTCTACGCGAACAAGGCCGGGACCGTCTTGCAGCCCGGCGACACCGGCGCCGATCAAGACAGCTGGTACCCGATGGCCGACCAACTCGCCGTCGCGATGATGCCGGGCGACACCCACGTCTCGCTGTGGCAGAACACCATCGTCAGGGACGCGGTGGCGGCCTGGTCGCGACCGTCGGATGACACCAGCGCAACGGTGGTCAACGGCGCTTCGGTAGCCAGCTGGATCGGCAACCGCGGGTCCAACGTGCTGGCCGGCGGCAACCTGTACAACCACCACCGCTACGCGCCGGACTACAGCACGCTGATCTACCAGAACATGCAGGACATCCTGGTGTCCGCGCTAGCGGGCCAGGCCGCGCCCAGAGCGGTCACCGCGCTGGTCAAGCCGGTGTACGCGTCCTACGCGTCGACGAAGTACGCCGCCCCGCCCAACGCCAGCCCGGGTGGCACCGTCTACCGGTCCGGTTCACCGGCGATCTACTACCCGCAAGGCTGCGACTGGGGCACTGGCCAGCAGATCCCGTACGCGCTGGTTGATGCCGAGACTGCCGCGTTCGGGGTGGGTACCTCTACCAGCGCCGCGTACGAGGGCCTGCACGCGGATCGGCAACTGGCGATGCAGAGGGCGCACGCCGACGGCCACACCTACGACACCGACGCCCAGTACGTGTACGTCGGCCGTGAGGAGCACACGGCCCAGCTGGCCGCCCAGCTGTACCTCACGAAGTACGTCCGCGACCACCACCTGTTCAGCCTGAGCACCGCCTCTTACTGGCTGGCGGCGTAGCGGGACCGCTAGCGCGAAAGGCCCGCTCCGGAGCGCTTCCGGAGCGGGCCTTTCCCGTGCAGAGCGGGCACGGTTTGCTTATCTGCCCGCGCATATTATCGGCGACATGGGGCTGCTGCTTTATGAGGTGAATTTCAAGGCTCGCGATGACTCAGCGCTCGGCCGGTTCTGGGCGCAGGCGCTTGGCTGGGGTGTTTGCGGCGAAGAACCCGGCGTGACCGGCGTTAAGCCCGCGGGCTTCGCCTGGCCGGACCCCGCCATCGTCTGCGTCGATGTCGTGGGCGTCCCGGAACCCGAAACGGTGAAGTACCGCGTGCACCTCGATCTCGCCACCACCTCGGCGGCCCATCAGAAGGACCTGGTGGCGCGCCTGAAGGAGCTCGGCGCGACGCCCGCTGACATCGGCCAGGGCGACGTCCCGTGGACGGTCCTGGCCGACCCGGAGGGAAACGTATTCTGCGTGCTGGAGCCCCGGGAGGTCTACCGGGACACCGGGCCGATCGCCGCAGTGGTGGTCGACTGCGCGGACCCGCGAGCAATGGCCCGGTTCTGGGGCGAGGCGATGGACTGGCCCCTGCACAAGGTGACCGACGACTACGCGCGGCTGCGTTCGGCCAAGGGCGTCGGACCGTACCTGGAGTTTCTTCGCACCCCCGGCGCGAAGACCCCGCGGAACCGCGTCCATCTCGACGTGGCGCCGTACCCCGGTGACGATCACGCGGCGGAGGTGGCCCGGCTACGGACTCTGGGCGCCACCGACGCCGACGTCGGACAGGGCGAGGTTCCGTGGAAAGTCCTGGCCGACCCGGAAGGCAATGAGTTCTGCGTCCTCGCCCCGCGCTAACTCAGACCATCTGCCTTATCCCGGTAGCTGCTTGGGGCGCTTGAGCAGGAGGAGGTTTGACGTGGGAGCCGCCTATCGGAATCGAACCGATGACCTACGCATTACGAGTGCGTCGCTCTGACCGACTGAGCTAAGGCGGCGGGCGGTGCGAGAGATCGTGCTCGCAGAAGTCTACCGGCTCCCGGCGGTGCTCCGCATCGCGGTGACGTTCGCGGGAATGGACGTGGAGTGAACTTGTCCGCAGCGGAGGCCCGGGCGCGGCTGGCCCGGGCCCGGGTGGCCCGGCTCGCCACGGCGGACGCCAGCGGGCATCCGCACGTGGTTCCGGTCACGTTCGCGGTCGAGAGCCCGGACGGGACCGCAGGCGGCGACCGCCTCTACATTGCCATCGACCATAAGCCGAAGACGACGACCAACCTCAAGCGGCTGCGCAACATCCGGGAGAATCCAGCCGTCAGCCTCCTCGCTGACTACTACGAGGAGGACTGGACGGCACTGTGGTGGGCGCGGGTCGATGGCCGGGCAATGGTGGTCCCCGCCGACGCCGCCGAGGGACAGCGGCCGCTGGATTTGCTCGCCGCTAAGTACCCGCAGTACCGCGAGCGCCGCCCGGCCGGGCCTGTCATCGTGATCAGGGTCACCCGTTGGTCCGGCTGGGCGGGTGCCAAGCCCGGCTAGGGGCACACGGTCCCGTTGGGCGGAGTCCGCAGCGAGATCAGGTAGGCGTCCACCGCGTTGTCGACGCAGCCGCTGCCTTGCATGTAGGAGGTGTGGCCCTCGCCGTTCCAGCCGAGGAGCACCCCCTTGCGCCCACGCCCTCGATCCAGCCAGCGGGCGAGCGCCACGGCCCAGCCGTACGGGGTCGCCGGGTCGTGCAGGTCGCCGACGACGAGGACCGGGGGCGCGCCCGCCGGAGCCGGGCCGGACAGGACTGGCCTTGAGGGGACGGGCCAGTAAGCGCACGGCAGTGATCCGTATACCAGCGTGGGGCCGAATAGCGGGGCGCCCTTGGCGGCCCTGGCGGCGGCAGCCTGCCAGGCGGGGATGGTCCGAGGCCAGGGCCGGTCCAGGCAGTCCACCGCGGTGCCCACGTCAGAGAGGTTGCTGTAGCTGCCGTCGGGGTTCCGCTCGGTAAGGGAATCGGCGAGCTCGACCAGCACGCTGCCGTCGCTGTTGGTCAGCGCCTGGGACAGGGCGTCCTTGAGGATCGTCCAGGTGGACTTGCTGTAGAGCGCGGCCGCGATTCCCAGCAGCATCATGGCCCCGTTGGCGGGCTGCCCGCCGGGCAACTCGCTGGCCAGCGGATGGGTGTTGCCCCGGGCGAGGAGCGCCGATACCTGCTGGGTAGCCTGCGGCAACGTCCCGGGCAGCGGGCAGCCGCGCTGGCTGGCGCACCAGGTCACGAACTGGCCGAACGCGACCGTGAAGCCCTGGGCCTGGGCGATGTCCAGGTCGAGGCCAGTTGCCTGGGGAGCGACCGCCCCGTCGAGGACGAAGGCCCGCACACGCTGCGGGAACTGCTGAACGTAGGAGGCGCCGAGGACCGTTCCGTATGACTTTCCGAGGAAGGTGAGCCGGGACTGGCCGAGAGCAGCCCGCAGCACGTCCATGTCCCGGGCGGCCGCGGCGGAGCCCAGGTACGGCAGGAGCGCACGCGCGTTGCGGGTACAGGCTTGCGCGTACGCCTGGTTAGCGGACTCGGCGGCCGAGAGCTGGGCGGGGGTGGCAGGCGCCTCGTTGACCGCGAAGTACGCGTCGAGCTGGCGGCTGGTCATGCAGCGCAGCGATGGCTGGCTGCCGCCGACGCCGCGCGGATCGAAGCCGACGATGTCGAACCGGTCGCGGACAGCCGACGTGAACTCGCCGCTGCGGGCCGCGAGCGCGTACTGAAGGCCGGAGCCACCGGGACCGCCGGGGTTGATGACCAGCGGCCCGATGCGCTGGGCGGGCTGGGCGGCCGGGAGCTTGATCACCGGCAGGGAAAAGGCGGGGCCGGCGCCCGGGTGCGCGTAGTCGAAGGGCACCCACAGCCGGGCGCACTGGAAGCCGTTGTCACAGGGCACCCAGGTGAGGCGCTGCGCGTAGAACCCGGCGAGGGTCGTGGGTGACGGGCCCTGGGTCACTGGCGGCTGGGCGGTGGCAGTTCCGGAGGCGCCCCCGGCGGCGTTGCTGGCGGATGTACTGCCCTGAGCCGGGGAGCTGGCCTGGGGACCCGGGGGGCCGGCGGTGCAGCCCGCGCTCACCCCGAGGACCAGGACGACGGCGAGCAGGGCAGCGGTTAGCCGGAGGGGGCGCAGGCGTGCGGTGGCGGGAATCATCACCGCCTATTTTGTCACGCGGGAGTAACGCCCTGGTCGCCGTACGCGGACTCGTAAGCCTTCCGGGAGCCGCAGACGCTGGCCTTCGGGCAGGCGCAGGTCCGGCCGTCGGCGGTCAGCTTGACGACGACCGCGTCGGCCGGGACGCTGTGCCCGACGACCGTGCCGGCGCCCTCCGGGGTGTCGACGCGCGCCCCGACCGGCGGGGCGTCCTTGCGGAAGTCGGCGTACAGCGGGTGCTCGTACTTCAGGCAGCACATGAGCCGGCCGCAGGCGCCGGCGATGCGCAGCGGGTTGACGGGCAGGTCCTGGTCCTTGGCCATTCGCACCGAGACGGGCTCGAAGTCCTTGAGGAACGTGGCGCAGCACAGGTCCCGGCCGCAGGGGCCGATGCCGCCTTGGAGCCGCGCCTCGTCCCGCGGGCCGATCTGCCGGAGCTCGACCCGCGCCCGCATCTTGACGGCCAGGTCGCGGACGAGGGCGCGGAAGTCGACCCGGTGCGGGGCCGCGAAGTAGACGGTGAACACGTTGGTGGTGTCGACGTAGTCGACCGCGATGACCTTCATCGGCAGGTCATGCTCGCGAATGGCGCGCTTGGCGGTCAGGCGCCCCTCGCCGCGGCGCTTGCGGTTCGACTCATCGCGGGCGAGGGCCTTCTCGTCGGCGAGGCCGGCGCAGACCGGGAGCCCTTCGACGTCGTCGGAGACCCACTGCGGCGCCCAGACGCACTCAGCGACCTCCGGGCCGCTGTCGGTCGGCACGAGGACCTTGTCGCCGATCGCGGGCGAGAGCCCGCCGGGGTCAAGGTAATACAGCCGCCCGTACCGCTCAAAGCTCACCGCCATCATCATGCCCACCGCCCTAGACTACGGCCTGGACACAGAAAGGTCACTGGAAAATAACACAGGAGCTTTAGAGTAAAGGTTGTATGAGGCTGACGGCCATCTCCTCGAAGGCCAGCAGCGGGGCGACGTTGAGTGGCAGCCGCTCCCGGCAGCGCATGATCGCCTGGATGCGCTTGAAGGTCGCCTCGGGCGTGCTGGCGGCGGCGAGGGCGCGCAGGTCATCGCGGTGGTCCTCGTTGGCCAGTTCCACGTCCGCGCCGAGCTGGGTCATCAGCACGTCCCGGTAGAACGCGGCCAGCTCCAGCAGCGCGCCGTCGAGGGTATCGCGCTTGATCCGGGTGGCCCGCGACTTCTGGCGGTCCTCAAGGTCCTTCATCGCGCCGGCCACTCCGCGCATCGCCTTGGCGATCCCCTTGCCGGTCGACCCCTCGCCGAACGCCTGCCGCAGCTTCTCCCGCTCCGGCTCGTCCATCTGCTCGGTGAGCAGCTTCGCCTCGTCCTCGGCGTTCTTCACCAGCGCGGCGGCGGCGGTCAGGGCCAGGCCAAGTGAAGTGGCCTGCGTGGGAACCCTGAGGACGGCCGCCCTCCGCTTGGCGGCGTCGGGGTCGGTGGCGAGCAGCCGGGCGCGGCCGATGTGGCCCTGCGCGGCCTTGGCGGCGCGCAGCGCCGTGGCCGGGTCGATCCCGTCCCGTTCGGTGAGGACCTTCGCGACCGCCTCGGACGGGGGCACCCGCAGGGTCATCACCCGGCAGCGGGAGCGGATCGTGGTCACCAGGTCTTCCGCGCTGGGCGCGCACAGCAGCCAGACGGTGCGCGGGGCAGGCTCCTCGATGGCCTTGAGCAGCGCGTTGGCGGCCTGCTCGGTGCAGCGGTCGGCGTCTTCGAACAGCACGACCAGCCAGCGGCCGCCCGAGGGGGCGCCCGCGGCGCGCAGGACGAGGTCACGTGTCTGCCGCACGCCGTAGGACAGCCCGTCGGGGCGGACGAGCAGCAGGTCGGCGTGGGTCCCGGCCCGGACCTGGCGGCAGCTCGGGCACACCCCGCAGCCGCCGAACTCGCACAGCAAGGCCGCGGCGAAGGCGCGCGCGGCGGTCGACCTGCCCGAGCCGGGCGGGCCGGTGAATAGCCAGGCGTGCGTGGTTTTGCCGGCGACCGCCCGCTGGAGCTGGGCGACGACGGCCTCCTGCCCGGCGAGGTCAGCGAAGACGCCCGGGAGATCGCTCACCGGCGGTGCTTCGGCCGGGGGCTGGCGCCGTTGCCGGGGTTGGGGCTGCTAGCGCCGTTCGCGCCGTGGTCGCCCCGGTAGTCGCCCTGGTGGTCAGCGCGGGGGTCGAAGTCCGCCGTGATCGCCGGGAACGACCCGGTGTTCGCCTCCGCCGTCTGCGGTACCGGGTCGGGCAGGATCTCGCGGATCCGGTCCTTGATTTCCTCGGACACGTCCTCGGGCTGGCGCGAGGCGTCGATCACGAGGTAGCGATCTGGCTCCGCGCGCGACAGGGCGAGGAACCCGGCCCGGACCCGGCGGTGGAAGTCCAGCGGCTCGGCCTCCAGCCGGTCCGCCGACGCGGTGCGCCGGCCCAGCCCCGCCTCGGGCGGCATGTCGAGCAGGATCGTCAGGTCAGGCTGGCGCCCGCCGGTCGCCCACGAGTTAAGCCGCGCGATCTCGGCGGTGCGCAGGCCGCGGCCGGCCCCCTGATAGGCGAGCGAGGAGTCGACGAACCGGTCGGTGATCACGACCGCGCCACGGTCCAGGGCCGGCTCGATCACCGAAGTGACGTGCTCGGCGCGGTCGGCGGCATAGAGCAGCGTCTCGCAGCGCGACGACATGCCGGCGTTGTTGGTGTCAAGCAGGATCGCCCGCAGCCGCATGCCGATCTTGGTGGCGCCCGGCTCGTGCGTGGTGACCACGTCGAAGCCCTGCTCGCGCAGCCAGATGGCGATCAGCCGGGCCTGGGTGGTCTTCCCGGCCCCCTCGCCGCCCTCGAAGGCCAGGAACAGGCCGCTGCTGGTGATGGCGGAGGCGGCGCCGTTGGCGTGCACGAGGTCGCGCACCGGGGCGGCCCGCAGTTCCTCACCGCGCCAGGCGGCGACGAGGTCATCGCGCAGCGCCACGCCCTTGCGGTCATCCATGCGCCGGTAGGACTTGATGCCAACGTAGGCCACGAGCAGGGCGGCCAGCAGCAGCGTGGCGTTCTGCCCGGCGTTGATGTAGGCGACGTGGGCGAAGCGGACGTCGCCGGTGCCGGAAACCGTCTTGATGATCTGGGTAAGCCCGGCGGAGATGAACGGCACCACCGCGATGACCGCGAGCAGGATCACCTGGATCGTGTTCTGGAAGAACGCGAAGACCCGGCCCCGGGTGTCGTCGTCAACCTCCAGCCCGACGATGGTGAACCCGGTCGGGTAGGCGATGCCGGAGATAGCGCCGAGGATCACCACGAAGATGACGACCACGGCCAGGTTGGGCACCAGCCCGATCATCGCCAGCGGAACGGCCGCGGCGGTCAGCGTCACGCCGAACAGCCGCCGCCGGGAGAAATGCTCGCCGAACAGCCGGGACCCGAAGCCCATGCCGAAGGCCAGCCCGATGAAGATCGCGGCGAACACCAGGCCCCAGCCCGCGTTGCCGCCGCCCAGGGTGTCGTGGATGTAGGAATAGCCCAGGCCGATCACGACGCCGGCGGCGGAGAAGGCGCCGAGCATCCCGATGACCAGCCCGCGCACCACCGGCGTCTGGCGGATGAAGCGCCAGCCTTCCCAGATGGCCTTCGCGGTCGACGGGACGGAGATCTCGTCGCCGTCGCGCCGGTTGCTGATCTCCCGCACGAAGTAGACGGTGATCGCCGAGACGAAGTACGACACCGCGTTGAAGAACAGCGCGAGGTAGGCGCTGGAGTTGCCGTTGCTGGCGGTGTGCAGGAACGGGGTGACCAGGCTCAGGCCGTGGATGATCAGCGCCATGACGCTGAACAGGCCCGCGGCCAGCGGCGCGCTGCCATAGGTGGTCAGCAGGCTGAGCTGGTTGGCCCGCTCCAGCTTCTCTTTGGGCACCAGGTTCGGCATCGTCGCGGCGGCGGCCGGGTTCCAGAACAGCGAGGTGACCCCGGCGAGGAACTTCGCGACGTAGATCCAGGTCAGGTTCGGGAACAGCGGGATCGACAGGAACAGCAGGCCGCGGATCACGTCGCCGATGATCATCGTCATCCGGCGGTCGAACCGGTCCGCCAGCGCGCCCGCGACCGGGCCGAGCAGCAGCGCCGGCAGCAGCGTCACCAGGAACACGCCGCCGACCGCCGAGCTCTTGGCGACTCCGCCGCCGTTGGTCACCTGCGGCGCGAGCGCGATCAGGGCGAGGATCGACAGCCAGTCGCCCAGGCTCGACAGGGAAAGCGCGATCCACAGGTACCGGAACGGCTTGATGGACAGCACGCTTTCCCCGGAGCGGCTCCGCCGCGCCCGTCGGCTTGGCGGCCCGTCCTCCGGGCTATCGCTTGCGGGCGTGGCGCGGAAGTTCACGGCGTAAGGGTATCGACTGCTGACGGCGTCCCTGGTGGGGGTTTCTTAATATGATTTTACTTCCCTTATGGCTCTGACTTCTTGCGAGCCGTCGGGGGCTTCTTCGCGGGAGCCTTCTTAGCCGCGCTACCAGCGGGTTTCCTCGCCGTCGGCGCGCTTTTGGCGGCCGTCGCGCGCTTGGCCCCGGCCGCGGGCGCGGCGGCCCGGCGTTCGGCCAGCAACTCGGCGGCGCGCTGGGGCGTGATCGTTGCTACATCATCGCCCTTGCGCAGCGAAGCGTTGGTCTCGCCGTCAGTGACGTACGGGCCGAACCGGCCGTCCTTGATCACCATCGGCTGACCGCTCGCCGGGTCGGCCGCCCCGAGGTCGCGCAGCGGCGGCGCGGCGGCGCCGGTTCGCCGGCCGCGCGGCTTGGGCTGGGCCAGCAGTGTCCGGGCCTCATCGAGGGTGATCGTGAACATCGCCTCTTCGGTGGCCAGCGACCGGCTCTCGGCCCCGCGCTTGACGTAGGGGCCGTACCGCCCGTTCTGGACGGTGACCGGCTCGCCGTCGATGTCACCGAGCGTCCGCGGCAGGCTGAGCAGCTTGCGCGCGTCGTCGAGCGTCACGGTGTCCAGCGTCATCGCCTTCAGCAGCGACGCCGTGCGCGGCTTTTCCTTCGACCCTTCCTCAAGCTGCTCGGTGACGTACGGCCCGAACCGGCCCGCCTTCGCCACCAGCACGTGCCCGGTCTCCGGGTCGGTGCCGAGCACCTTGTCGCCGCTGGGCTGGCTGAGCAGTTCCTCGGCCCGCCCGGGGGTCAGCTCGTCCGGCGCCATGTCCTCGGGGACGTTCGCCCGCTGGCCGTCTCGCTCCAGGTACGGTCCGTAGCGGCCCACGCGGACCACGATGTCGGTGCCGGCCAGCGGGAACGAGCTAACATCGCGCGCGTCGATGTCCCCGATGTTGGTAACGAGGGCCTTCAACCCCTTGTTCTCCCCCGAACGAGCCGCTGCTTCGCGCTCGGCTGCCCCCTGACCGCTATGGGCACCGTTGCCGAAGTAGAACCGCTTGAGCCACGGGACCCGCTCGGCCTCGCCGCGGGCGATCTCGTCGAGCGCGTCTTCCATCTGCGCGGTGAACTCGTAGTCCACCAGCTCCCTGAAGTGCCGCTCCAGCAGCGTGACCACAGCGAACGCGAGGAAGCTGGGCACCAGGGCGGAGCTCTTCTTGAACACGTACCCGCGGTCGAGGATCGTCCCGATGATGGAGGCGTAGGTCGACGGGCGGCCGATCTCCCGGTCTTCCAGCTCCTTGATCAGGGACGCCTCGGTGTACCGGGCGGGCGGGCGGGTCGAGTGCTCGGCCGGTCCCAGGCGCAGGGCACGCAGCGGGTCGCTGGTGGCCAGCGGCGGCAGGCGGCGCTCCTGGTCGTCCCGGTCGCCATTTTGCTCGTCGGTCGACTCCACGTAGGCCTTGAGGAACCCGTAGAAGTTGATGACCTTGCCGGAGGCGCCGAACTCGGCGCGCTCGCCGGCGCTGCTGGTCCCGGCCACCCGGACGGAGACAGACTCGCCGGTCGCATCCTTCATCTGGCTGGCGACGGTGCGCTTCCACACCAGGTCGTACAGCCGCAGCTCATCGGCCCTCAGGCCACCCGCGGCGACCTGCTGGGGGGTACGGAACCGGTCACCGGCCGGGCGGATCGCCTCGTGCGCCTCCTGCGCGTTCTTCACCTTGTTGGCGTACGTGCGCGGCCGGTCCGGTACGTACGCGGCCCCGTACAGGTCGCGGGCCTGCTGGCGGGCGGCGTCGATCGCCGTTTGCGACAACGTGATCGAGTCGGTGCGCATATAGGTGATGTAGCCGTTCTCGTACAGCCGCTGCGCCACGCTCATCGTGTACTTGGAGGAGAACCCGAGCTTGCGGGACGCCTCCTGCTGGAGCGTCGTGGTGCGGAACGGCTCATACGGGGAGCGCCGGTACGGCTTGGTCTCCAGGCTGGTGACGCTGAAGCTGGCGGCGTGCAGCCGCTGGGCGAGCGCGGCGGCCTGCTCGCCGTCCAGGTGCAGGACGGGGGCCTCACCGGACTTGGCGGCGCGCAGTTCGCCCTGCGGGGTGAAGTCACGGCCCTGGGCCAGCCGGCGGCCGTCGACGGTCAGCAGGGTCGCCATGAAGCTCGTCGGGGTACCTGGGAGCTTCTCCTTGCCATGCTCCCTGGTGGCGAACTCCGCCTCCAGGTCCCAGTAGCTGGCCGAGCGGAACGCGATCCGCTCCCGCTCCCGGTCCACGATCAGCCGGGTGGCGACCGACTGCACCCGGCCCGCCGACAGGCGGGGCATGACCTTCTTCCACAGGACGGGCGAGACCTCATACCCGTACAGCCGGTCCAGGACGCGCCGGGCCTGGTAGGCGTCCACCTTGCCGGTGTTGAGCTGCGTCGGGTTGGCGACCGCGCGGGCGATCGCCTCCGGCGTGATCTCGTGGAAGACCATCCGGCGGTAGGGCACCTTGGGCTTGAGCTCCTCCAGGAGGTGCCAGGCGATGGCCTCGCCCTCGCGGTCCTCATCAGTGGCGAGGTAGAGCTCGTCGGCGTCCTTGAGCAGCGCCTTCAGCTTGGAGACCTGCTGCTTCTTGTCGCTGGGGACGACGTACAGCGCCTGGAAGTCACGGTCGACGTCGACGCCGAGGCGCGCCCACGCCTCGCCGCGGTACTTCTGCGGGATCTCCGCCGCCTTGTCCGGCATGTCGCGGATGTGGCCGATGCTGGACTCGACCACGTACCCCTTGCCGAGGTACCCGGCGATCGTCCGCGCCTTGTTCGGCGACTCCACGATCACCAGCCGGGTACCGTGCCCGTTCGCAGCGCTTCTGGACGCACTGCTCCCGGTAGGTCCCCGGCTAGCACCATTGGCGGCGCCGCTGCTCTTCAGGCGAGCATCGTCGGCTGCCCCCGCGTTGTCCGAGGCCGCTTCCTTGCCCGCCGCGTTGCTCCTTGCTGGCACGCTTTTTCCCAACCTCACATCCGCGCCTTGGCCCGTCATCGCGCCTGGCGGTACTCCGCGTCGCCGCGATGCTTGCCCGGCACGGTACTTGCCCGACACCATCGCGCTCTCCGCCACTGACGAACGCCCGCCGCAAGTACCATACGCGGCGCGGCCACAAAACGCCCGTCCCGGCCCGCTATCCCATCAACCCGCGTTGGCGCCCGTACTGTTCCCCGGCTAGCCGGGGGGAACCCTGGGATCCGCCGTGACCTGCGCCAACTGACGTGAAAACGCATCTGGAGCAAGTTCGGTGCCAACTTCGGGTTGAATCCTGTCTTAACCGGCGCACAATATTAGGTAATGGCTGAGTACGACTACCTCGTTGTGCGCTTGCCACGCGGAACGTCCCGCGAAGCCGCGCGGCGCATCCTTACTGACCATGCAGAGTATGGCCAGTGGGAGCTAGCCAGGCTCAGGCTGTACGCCGACGGCAGCAGGAAGGTTACCCTCCGCCGTCGCATAATACGTGCCGTACGGACATTCTGAGGGGGCAAGCCGGATCAAGCACGCCGGGGAGGCCCCACTCGCTTGAGTGGGATCCTCCCGGCGGGCCCTTTCAGCGCTGTGTCGGTGCGGGCCGCGCCCCGGGGGCCTGGGTCAGCCGGCCCCGGGTGCACGGGGCTAGCGGCGGTTCCGCTTGCGCCGGAGCCGACCGCGCTGGCCGGCGGCACGGGCCCCTAGGAGCGCCCCGCCGCCGGCGAGCAACAGGCCGCCAGCGATCGCGGTCATGCCCGCCAGGTTGAACCCGGTGATCGGCAAGATCCCGGGGGCCATCGTGCTAACCGCCTGGATGCTCATCGTCACCGAAGGCACGACAGGCGGGGCGACGGGCGGGGCGTAAGACGGGGAGTCGCTTGCCGAAGGCGTTGCCGCTGAGGACGGCCCACTGGCCGGGCTCATCGTCGGGGTGGGCGTCACCGTCGAGGACGGCCCGCCGACCGGCGTGATGGTGACGGTCGGGGCAAGCGTCGGCGTCGTCGGTGACGATGGCGGCGGCAGCGGTGCCGGGGTCGGCGGCGGCGTGTGGCACCCGCACGTGTGCGACGGCGTCGGAGTGGGCGGCGGCGGCCCCTTCGGCGTCGGCGTCACGGTCGGCGCCGGGGTCGGCGGCGGCGTGTGGCACTCGCACGTGTGCGACGGCATCGGAGTGGGCGGCGGCGTGGTGGGTGGCGGCCCCTTAGGCGTCGGCGTCAAGGTCGGCGTGGGCGTGGGTGGGGGCGTGTGGCACCCGCACGTGTGCGACGGCGTCGGGGTCGGGGTCGGGGTCGGCGGCGGCGTGTGGCAGCCGCACGTGTGGGTCGGCATCGGGGTCGGTGGCGGCCCCTTCGGCGTCGGCGTCATGGTCGGGGCCGGAGTAGGCGTCGGGGGCGGCGAGGTATGGCACCCGCCGCAGGCTGGCAGCAGGGGGTGGCTGACAGCTAGCTCGCGCGTAGGCTGATTCGGTATGCCGGTAGCGGGCGCGGCGCTGGCCGTCACCCCCGCTGACGCGGCGAGAGCTGAGGCAGCCAGTACGGCTGTTAGTCCCGCCAGTCTCGCGACGGCCGTTGGCCGTCTCCTTCCCGGCAACAGGCTCGACACGCACTTGCGCGACGGCCGCTGAGCCCATGAGCGCATGGTTGCTCCTCGCATAATGCTCGATTGACAGGGGGTAGCTAAAGCAGACGGGTTCCCAGCGCGGATGGGCTCTCGTCGCGACTGCAACTACGAACGACAAAGATGCCCGGCAACGCCCGGTCTCGGATTCCGGGCATGGTTAATAAGGTGCGCGAAACGCGTCCAATTGATCAGTCGGGGGTATCGCGCGCAACATTAACATCACCCGTAGCGCGCTGGCAAGAATTAGGAAGAACCCGGCGGGGC
>JAICUO010000044.1 GCA_025935815.1 Streptosporangiaceae bacterium | reverse complement strand
CGCGGATCCCCACCCCGACCACGATCACCAACGTGATCGCCACCCTGCACGGCGACGCCTCGCCCGAGCGGGTGTACGTGGTGACCGGGCATCTCGACTCGCGGGTCACCGACGTCATGGACTTCACCAGCGACGCGCCCGGTGCCGACGACGACGGCTCGGGCGTCGCCGCGGTGCTGGAGCTGGTCCGGCTGTTCGCCACCCGGGGGCCGTTCCCCGGGACCATCGTGCTCGCCGTCGTGGCGGGGGAGGAGCAGGGCCTGTACGGCTCGGCGTTCATGGCCGCGCAGATGAAGGCGGCCGGCAACGACGTGCAGGGCATGTTCAGCAACGACATCGTCGGCGCCTCGCAGGGGTGGGACGGCACCAAGCCCGACCCGCACACGCTGCGGCTGTTCGTCGAGGGCATCCCGACCGCCGCCACCGCCAACCAGATCGCGCTCATGCAGTCGGTCGGCGGCGAGAACGACGGCGCCACGCACCAGCTCGCCCGCTTCGTCACCCACGCGGCGCCGTTCGAGCTTACCGGCATGAACCTGCGGGTCATCTGGCGACGCGACCGCTACCTGCGCGGCAGCGACCACCTGTCGTTCCAGCAGCAGGGCTACCCGGCCGCCCGGTTCACCGAGCCCCGGGAAAATTTCAACCACGAGCACCAGAACGTCCAGGTGACGAACGGCGTCCAGTTCGGCGACCTGATCGAGTTCGTCGACTTCGGCTACATCGCGCGGGTCGCGAAGGTCAACGGCGCCGCCCTGTGGGCGCTGGCCACCGCGCCCGGCACCCCGAAGAACGTCCAGATTCACACCACGCCGCCGGGCACCTTCTCCGGTACCAACATCACCACGCTCACCTGGAATGCCAACCCCGAGTCCAACGTGACCGGCTATGAGGTCGTCATGCGGGAGACCACCTCCGCCGACTGGACCGGCGCCATCAACGTCGGCGACGTCACCACCGTTGACCTGGACATCTCCAAGGACAACGTCCAGTTCGGCATCCGCGCCGTCGACAGCAACGGGCACCGCAGCCCGGTCGCCTTCCCGGCGGTCGCGGCGTAGCTGGCCTGTCCCCACGACGAATAGACGAATACCAGCCCCCGGCGCGCGGCCAGTCCAGTGCGCCGGGGGCCTGCCGGGTAGGGGCTAGAGGGCAGAGCAGCTCCCAGCAGTTCAACGGCTTCAGACTCGCCGCTCAGCCGCCAGGCTTCGTGAAGGACCAGGGCTAGGACCGTCGCCATCTTCTGGAACGAATGCCTCAAAGAGGTGGTCGCTAATCGTTTCGTCGCTGGCTTCGGTCGCTTCTGTGGCTTCGGTGAGGCCGCATGAGCACCGTGCGCTGGTCACGTGCTTTCCCTCATTTCCCGCGCCCTGACGGCGCCTATCGGGGAGCGTGCAAGTGTTCGGCAAGCCATTGGCGGAGAAACGCGGCATCGTTATCGCCCATCTTGAAGGCAAAGGCAGTCAGCCCAGCGAAGGAGGCCATGAGCCCCAGGGAGATCCCGGCCCCAGCCAAAGGGGGGAGGATCTTGGGCGGATCTCCGAAAAGCAGCTCGCCGACGATCCTGAGTATGAATCCCGCGAAGACCACCGCCCCGGATCCCAGGAAATGGGACACCGGCGCGGCCTGCGGCCTGTACGTGGTCCTCGCCGGAGGCGTGCGCCCTGGTGGACAGCCGGGTTCGTGACGAGGATGGCTCCCCCGCTCCGTCACGGAGTTGCCGCAGGTGGCGGGGGCGCCAACTCGGCCGGCCAGGCCGCCCTGTTCCTGGCCCGGTCAAGATCGTTGTGGTCAAGACTGACCCTGGCTACGGGCCTGACCCGGGACACGCGGGGACCGGGAGGATCGTGGCGACCTTCTGCGGCTGACGACGGATCACGGAGCGCCTAGAAGTCGACGTGCGGCGCGGTCGCGGTCAATATGGCGGGGGCCGCCTTGACCGACCAGATGGCGTCGAGATCGCCTGCGATCGCCGCGGTGAGCCGCGCGATGTCCGCCGCCGCCGACGCGTGCAGCGCCTCGGCGACGATCAGCGCGGTCGTGGTGGAGTCGCGGACCGCGGACAGGCCGCTTTGCCGGTTGGTCCAGCGGCGGGCGTGCGCCTTTCCGGCGTCGTCGCGGAAGATCACCTCACCGGCCGCGGGATGCTCGGTCTCGCCGGAGAACGTCAGGTACTCCTCATCGCCGGCCGCGTACCGTACCTGGAGGTCGCCGGCGATCGCGGACACGTCCAGGGCCGCCACTGGGATGGCGAAGGCGACCGAGACCGCGTTGCACAGGTCCACGAGCGGATGCAGGCCCGGCAGGCTGCCGTGCGTCCGCAGCCGGCGCAGCAGGGACTCGGCGGCGCACCGGTACTGTGTCGGCCGCAGGCCCATCCGGGTGAAGGCGCGCCGCCACGCCTGAATCTCCGCGAGCTCGCTTTCCGGCGCCTGGGTGAGCCGCGACCGGGCCACGTCGGTGAAGCGGGCCGCGGCCGCGCTCACGTCGGCGGCCGCGGTGACGCCCTCGACGTGGATCACCCCCGGCACCAGGCCGGGGAAGTCACGCCAGAGCTCGTCATGATGGCGAAAGCGCATCACTTCCCCTTTCACCGTTCCTGAGGCCGACGGTCAGGCCGGCGATGACGACGGCGATGCCCGCCCAGACCATCGGCCGGGGCGCGGGCCCACCGAGCAGTATCCCGGTCAGGGTCGCCGCGATCGGCGCGATCCCGGTGAGCAGCCCGGCCCGCCCGGCCCCGAGGCGGTCGACGCTGGTGTACCAGAGCACGAAGGCCACGGCGGTGACGCCGACGGCGAGGTAGCCGGTCGCCAGCCAGTCCGCCGCCGACAGCCGCGTCACGGCGGCCGGTCCCTCCCGAACGCCGCCGAGCACGGCGAAGATGACCGTCGCGATCCAGGTCGCGTGCACGGACACGCCGAGCGGGCCGTGCCGCCCGAGCACGGGCACGGCCAGCAGCGTGAAGGCGGCCTCGCAGCCGAAGGCGACCGCCGCCCAGGCGAAGCCGGCCGCGTCGCAGCGGCCCAGGCCCTGCACCAGGGCGGCGCCGCCGGTGAGGACGACCGCGGCGACGACCGCCTTGGGGGCCGGCCGTGATCGCTCAAGCAACGGCCCGGCCACGGCGAGCAGCGTCGGGACGCAGGCGACCGCCACGCCGAAGACGGCGGGCTCGGCGCCGCGTGCCCCATCGGCCAGCGCGACGTTGAAGACGACTAGCCCGGTCGCGGCGATGCCTGCCAGCCAGAGCCATTCCGCCGCGCGCGGCAGGCGCACCGATCGTCCGCTCGCCCGCGCGAACGCGAGCAGCAGCAGGCACGCCGCCGCGTAGCGCAGCGCCTCGGCGGTGTACACCGGCGCCCGGGCGAGCGTCCCGGTGACCGCGACGCTCCCGCCCACGCAGACCATGGCGAGCGCCCCCGCGAGCGTCGCCCCGCGCGCTGGCGCCCGGGCGGGCCCGGGCTGGTCCCGCGCGGCGGTGGTCTCGGTGCGGGCGGCGGGCGCGGCGGGGGCGCGGGCGGCAGGGGCGCGGGTTGCGGTCACACCGACACGCTAGGGTGGCATTGGTCCTATGAACAGGACCAATACTGTGGTTCTATAGTGGACCAATGGATTCCGACTTCCTGCAGCTGCGGGCGGCGCTCGCGCCGCCGCGCGGGATGGCCACCTGGCTCGCGGGCGAGCTGCGGGCGGCCATCGCCGACGGCCGGCTGCCGCCGGGGACGGCGCTGCCTGCCACCCGGGCCCTGGCGGCGGACCTGGGCCTCTCGCGCGGGGTCGTGGTCGAGGCATACCAGCGGTTGCGGGACGAGGCGCTGATCAGCGGCCGGCCGGGCGCCGGGACGAGGGTGGCGCCGCTGCCCGGGGCGGGCGTGACGCCGGCCGGGCGGGCCTCCGCCACGGCAGTGCCGTCCGGGGTGCCGCCGCCGGGGATGCCGCCGCCGGGGGTGCCGGCGTCCGGGTGGCCCCCGGCGGACGGGCGGCCCGACTTCGGGCAGTTGCCGTTGCGCTGGCGGTCGCGCTCGGGGATCGACATGTCCCCGGGCGTGCCCGACCTGTCGGCGTTTCCGCGCGCCGCGTGGCTGCGCGCCGAGCGGGCCGTGCTGGCGCGGGCGAGCGCCGCCGACCTCGGCTACGGCGACCCGCGCGGCAGCGACCGGCTGCGGACCGAGCTGGCGGGCTGGCTGGCGCGCACTCGCGGCCTGCGCGCCGCCCCGGACGACATCATCGTGGTCAACGGCGTCGCCCAGGCGCTCGCGCTGCTCGCCCGGGTGCTGGTGAGCCGGGGCACCGACCGGGTCGCCGTCGAGGACCCCGGCTCCAGCGGGGCCACCGGAGAGCTGGCCTACTGGGGCCTGACACCGGTGCCGGTCGCGGTCGACGAGCACGGGCTGCGGGTGGACCGGCTGGCGGCCAGCGCAGCCGGCGTCGCGCTGGTCACCCCCGCCCACCAGTTCCCCACCGGCGTGGTGCTCGCCCCGCATCGCCGTGGTGAACTGCTGGCCTGGGCCGCCGCGGGCGGGCTGGTCATCGAGGACGACTATGACGCCGAGTACCGCTATGACCGGGCGCCGGTTCCCGCGCTGCACGCCTCGGCCCCGGACCGGATCGCGTACGCGGGCAGCACGTCCAAGGCGCTGGCGCCCGGGATGCGCCTGGGCTGGCTGATCCCGCCGCCCGAGCTGCGCCCCGACCTGATCGCGGCCAAGCACGCCAGCGACCTCGGCAGCCCGGCGCTGCCGCAGATGGTGCTCGCCCAGATGATCGCGAACGGCGAGCTTGAGCGGCACATCCGCCTGGTCCGCGGCCGCCAGCGCCACCGGCGCGACGCGCTGCTGGCGGCCCTGCGCGAGCACCTGCCGCAGGCCCGCGTCCAGGGCGTCGCCGCCGGGCTGCACCTGCTCGTCACGTTCCCCGGCCTGACCTGCCCCGCCGATGACACGGACCTGGCGAGCGAGATCCACCGGGCGGGCGTGCTCGTGCACCCGCTGTCGTGGCACCGCCACGACCCCGGTCCGCCCGGCCTGGTCCTCGGCTACGCGGCGCATACCCCCGACCAGCTCCGCGACGCCGCGCGCCGCATCGCGGCGATCGTCCGCCGCGATGCGGGCCGCGCCCCGCATGCCCGCTCGCCCAGGTAAGCGGTGTGCCCCGGTAAGCCGCGCGCGTGCCGCGCGCCATCGCGGCCGATGGCGTCGGGCGGGCTGAAGGCGGCCAGGAAATGCTCGTCCAATTCGGCGGGATTCGCGGCGCTGAAGCCGCAACTGCATGCCAGGTTAGGTGACCACTCGACATGTGTCTTCCCATCGTGACCTATGTCGTCCTGTGGGGTGAATACCTCAAGCAGGTGGTCCGCAAGCTCCCCGGTGGCGCTGAACGCGAGGCCGCATGAGCATTGATGGCCATTCATGAATTTGCTCCGATCGTCGTTCGCGGTTTCGGGACCTGCGCCCAGGTGACCTTCCCGCCGAAGGCGCTCGCGGCCTGGTAATATCCCCATTCGGCGAGTGCTTCCACGAGGACGAGGCCCCGGCCGGACTCCTCCTCCAGGCCCGGCGCGCCGAGCCGGGGCCGTTCCGCGCACGCGTCCCAGACGAGGATGACGACCGCCTGCCGGCTGCCTACCGTCCACAGCCTGACTGGTGGCCGTCCCAGTTCCCAGGCGATCTTCCGGGTGGCGGCCACGGCGTTGGTGACGAGCTCGGCGGTCACCAGTTCGGTGTCCTCGGCGAGGTCGTCCAGCCGCCACTGGTGCAGGCTCTCCCGGACCCGCAGATGGGCGCTGGAGGCAGCGGCCTCCTCGGCGGCCAGCTCCACGTAATCCTTGTGCGGCCAGTTCGCGTGCCATTCCCGCCTTTCCGGGGGCAGTGCCGGATCGGGTGGTATCCGCGCCCACGCGGCAGGCGGGCGCATCGGGACGAGGTTCACGGGGTTCCCCTTATCGCGGCAGGTGATCGGATTCGGTCCCGCCACAATGCCAGCGGTTTTCCCGCGTTTCCACGGCAACCTCAGATAAGAACAGTCGTACACTCCCTTAGTAGAACCAGCGCTGGCGGCGAAGAATCGCGGGAGGCGGCGGTAGAATGTCCCAGGTAAAGGCGTCCGCGAAGGCGGCGTTCGCGAGGCAGCTCCGCGCCTGGCGCGCAAAGAAGGGCTGGTCACAGGTCGAGCTCGGCGACAAGATCGGCTACTCCGACGCCCTGATCAGCGGCATCGAGAACGGCCACAAGACGCCGACGGCCGACTTCGCCGCGCGGTGCGACGATGTCTTCGGCACTCCCGCCACCTTCACCGAGTTCCAGGAGCTGATCGCCCGCGAGGCCTGGCCCTCGTTCTACGCCCCCGCCCTGGAGTTCGAGGTCCGCGCGGTGCGGATCCACCAGTGGTCCCCGCTCGTCGTCCCAGGCCTGTTTCAGACCGAGGACTACGCGCGTGCCGTGATCTCCGCAGGCGAGCGGTTCCTCAGCCCTGAGGAGGTAGAGCAGAAGGTCAAGGAGCGGATGGATCGCCAGCAAATCCTGCGGCGGCAGACTGGCCGCCTGCAGGTCTGGGAGGTGATCCCGGAGGGCGCCTTGCGGCACATCATCGGCTCGCCTGAGACCCAACGCGTTCAACTAGACCGACTGATCCAGGCGGCGACCACGCCAGGCGTCGTGATCCAGATCCTCCCGTTCTCCGCATATGACAACCCCGGCACCAACGGACCCATCCTGATTTTCGACTTCACGAAGGACCCAACGATCGCCTACGCCGACTGCGACGGCGGCGGAATGCTCGTCGAGAGTCCGGAGCTCGTGATCGCCCTGACCACTAAGATGAGCCTGATTCGCGCGGCGGCCCTGTCGCCTCGGGAATCCCTACAGCTCCTCCGCAGGGTCAGGGATGAGATCGAATGACGTGGCGTAAGTCCAGCTACTCCGGTTCTTCGACCGAGTGCATCGAGGTCAGTACCACTCCCTGGCGTACGTCCAGCTACTCCGGCTCGCAGGGCAACTGCGTCGAGGTTGGCTTGCCCCCGTGGCGTACGTCCAGCTACCCCGGCTCCAGTGGCGAGTGTGTAGAGGTCGGCACCGCCCCCACGACAGTAGTGGTCCGCGACACCAAGAACCGCGACGGCGTGCGGCTCACCTTCTCCGCCCACGCCTGGCGTTCCTTCGCCGCTACCCTCAGGCGGTCTTGACCGTCTCGCGTCCCTAGACGTCAGTCAGCAGGAGGAGCGCTCGCAGGGCGGGCGTGTCCTCGATCACCTGCCACCGCGTGACCAGCCCCGCGTGCACGGTCGCCCGCCAGATCACCCCGAGCTGGCGCTCCTCGTGATCGGGCAGGGCCATTACGGTTGCGCATCCGCGCCCGCCCCGCCGCACCCGTTGCACAGGCGGCGTTCGCTTGACATCCTCGGGGGAGCCGAAACGAGGAGAAACCCCTATGGCAGCGGACTTCCGGCCGGTGGCACCGGTAGACCCGACGAACTTGCGACCCATGCTCTTCCTCGACGTGGCGCGAGAGATCATGCTGGCCGGCGACTGGACGCACCGGGCGGTGACCGTCGTGATGGAAAGCCACACCGGTCCGGGCCGGTTCGCCTTCTACGGGGCCAATCACCCGGGTGCCATCGAGGAGGTCCACGCGGGCCGGATCGACGTGTCGACCCTCAACCCGGCGGTCATGCTGACGATGGCGCACCGGGGCACCGGCCCGTTCGACGCCCCCAAGAACGTGGCGGCCGTGGCGGTACTGCCGCACTATGACCAGCTCGGGTTCGCGGTGGCCAGCCGGCTCGGCTGCACGAGCCTGGAGGACATCGCCGCTAAGCGCTACCCGCTGCGGGTCTCGGTGCGCGGCTCGATCGACGCGTGCACGCCCATCATGGTGGACGTCGTGCTACGCGCCCACGGGTTCACCCTGGCCGACCTCGTGGCCTGGGGCGGCGAGATCAGCTATGACCAGCCGATGCCCAACGACCCGTCTCGCATCGGCCGCCTGGCCTCAGGGGAGATCGACGCGATCTTCGACGAGGGCGTCATCATGTGGGCCAACCTGGTGGCCGGCGCCGGCGCGCACTTCCTGCCGGCCGAGCACCTGGACGCGCTGCAGGCCCAGGGATATCGTCGCGGCCTGCTGGAGAAGTCGCTGTACCCGACGCTGCCGCACGACATCGAGACCGTCGACTACAGCGGCTGGCCGATCTACTGCCGCGCCGACGCCCCCGACGCGCTCATCGACAAGTTCTGCCGCGCCCTGATCGCCCGCCAGGACGCGATCGTCTGGAACATCGGCGGCCCCCGGCAGCCGCCCCTTCCGCTGGACCAGGTGGCCCGCGAGTCCCCGTCGACCCCACAGGACGTCCCCCTCCACCCCGCCGCCGCCGCCGTCTGGCAAGAGCACGGCTACCTGTAGCGGCCTGATCCCGTCGCGGTGACCATTGGCCCGCGCGAGCGAGATGAAGGTCCGTGGTGGGCGGAGGCCGCAGTGGGGGACAATTAGGACGGAAGGTTCCTAAGGTGGCGATGGGGGGCTAGACGGTGACTCCGCACTGGTGGGCCCGGTACTGGCAGGCGGTCGTGGCGAGCGTCCGCCGGCATCCGTGGGCGTACGCGGGGACCGGGGGCGCCGTCGCCGCCGTCGCCGGGGTCACGGCCATCGTCCTCATGATGACGAGCGCCCCCGCGCCAGCCAGGCCGGGCAGCCCGGCGACCACCCCGGCGGCGGCGACGGGCCCGCTCACCTCCCCGTTCACCGGGGAGCCGGTCACGTCGCGGGGGCCGGTGCTGGCGCTGAAGATCGACAACATCGTGCGGGCCAGGCCGCA
The DNA here is from genome assembly GCA_025935815.1 of Streptosporangiaceae bacterium. Taxonomy (GTDB): domain Bacteria; phylum Actinomycetota; class Actinomycetes; order Streptosporangiales; family Streptosporangiaceae; genus Trebonia. Next base: position 11,614 of record JAICUO010000044.1, on the reverse strand, counting down.
GACGGGGCTGAAGGCGGCCGACATCGTGTACGTGCTCCCCGTTGAGGGCGGGCTGAGCCGGTTCCTGGCCGTGTACTCTTCGCAGCTGCCGCCCGTCATTGGCCCGGTGCGCAGCGCCCGCGAGGACGACCTGGAAGTGCTGCGGCAGTTCGGCACCCCGGCGTTCGCCTACTCCGGCGCGACCCCGCACCTGCTGCCCTTCGTGCACCGGGCACGGATCGTCGACCTGTACGCGGGCCTGCCGAAATCAGCCGGCGCCTACTTCCGCGACAACAGCCGGGCCGCCCCCTACAACTTCTACGCCCGGCCGGCCCAGCTGGTGGCCGGCGCGGCCGGCGCCAGCACCGCCCGCGACATCGGCTTCCGGTTCGGCCCGGCGCCCGCCTCCGCGCTAGGCAAGACGGCGGCCTCGTTCGCCGCCGGCTACTCGGCGGCCGCGTTCACGTTCACCTGGTCGGCCGCGCAAAAGCGCTGGCTCGTCGCGATGGACGCCAACCCCGCCAGCGACACCAGCGGCGGGCAACTGGGCGCCCCCACCATCGTGATCCAGTACACGACCGTCCGCACCTCCCGGTTCCTGGAGTACGGCGCGCCGCCCCCGTACGCGCAAAGCGTCGGGCACGGCACCGCGGTCGTCCTGCGCGACGGCAAGGCCTACACGGTCACCTGGTCCCGGCCGAACGGCAACGTGGGGACCACGTACACCACCGCGACGGGGGAGCGGATGACCTTCGCGAAAGGGCAGGTCTGGGTCCTGCTGACCGCTCCGCCCCGTTAGGGTAAAAGCCCGCGACCAGTGGCGGCGATGCGCGACAATCGGCGCAGAAGGCAACTTCATGCGACAGGGAGGCTGCGCGGCTTGACTCGGGGCGGGCGCTGGGTACCAGCGGGCATCCGGCGGCATCCGCGGGCGTACGGCGTGCTCGGCGCCGTCGCTATCATCGTCGCCACCGTCGTCACCTGCCTGGTCCTCGTGCTGGTGAGCTCCCCGGTGCCGGTCAGGCCGGCCGCGCGCGCCACCGCCACCCCGGCGGCCCCGGCCCCGGTGGCCCGGCCGGCCGTGACCAGGGCGCCGCTGGTGTCCCCGTTCACCGGCGAGCCGGTAGCCCGGCTCGGCCCGGTGCTCGCGGTGAAGATCGACAACCTCGCGCCCGCGCGCCCGCAGACCGGCGTGAACGCCGCCGACATCGTCTACGTGCTCCCGGTCGAGGGCGGGCTGAGCCGGTTCATGGCGGTCTACTCCTCGCACCTGCCGAAGGTCATCGGCCCGGTGCGCAGCGCGCGCCAGACTGACCTGCCGGTGCTGCGGCAGTTCGGCACCCCGGGATTCGCCTACTCGGGCGCGTCCCCGCACTTCCTGCCGTTCATCCACCGGGCGCGGCTCATCGACCTGTACGCGGGCCTGCCGAAGTCAGCCGGCGCGTACTCCCGGGGCACGAGCCGCCCGGCCCCGCACAACCTGTACGCCCGGTCAGCGACGCTGCTCGCCGACGCGCGCGGCAGCCACCGGGCCCTCAGCGCGGCGCATGACATCGGCTTCCGGTTCGGCCCGGCGCCCGCCTCGGCGCGAGGGAAGCCGACGGCGAGGTTCAGCGCGACCTACCCGGCGGCGTCCTTCCGGTTCACCTGGTCGGCCCGGAGCAAGCGCTGGCTGGTCGCCATGGACGGCGTCCCCGCGCGGGACACGGCCGGCGGGCCACTGGGCGCGCCCACCATCGTCATCCAGTACACGGTCGTCCGCGCCTCCCATTTCCTGGCATACGGCATGCCGGCGCCGTACGCGCAAAGCGTCGGGCACGGCACGGCGGTCGTGCTCCGCGACGGCAAGGCCTACACCGTGAAGTGGTCCCGGCCGAACGCCAACGTCGGCACCGCGTACACCACACCCACGGGGGAGCGGATGACCTTCGCGACGGGGCAGGTCTGGGTCCTGCTGACCGCCCCGCCCCGGTAGGGGAAAGCTGCCGATCAACGCGCAGCCGCGGCCCGTTGCGCATGATGTGTGCCATTCAGGGCGCCCGCGTCGCATGGCTGTTACATCCCGGCCGGCGCTTAACGCACCCGTCACCCGGCAGTAAACCGGGCGACCCGGCCGCTCGGGACCCTGTGGCTATTACCTGTCGCCCGACAGGTATTAACCGCCAGCGGCCGTGCGCATGAACCCAGGGACCCACTCATGACGACTATCACTGATCAGCCCGTCGAGCGTGCGGACCTGGCACGCTTCGGATACCCCCAGGAGCTCCACAGAAGGGTCGGCAGCTTCGCATCCTTCGCCGCGGGGTTCTCCTTTGTCTCGATCCTCACCACCGTCTTCCAGCTGTTCTTCCTCGGCTACGGCTTCGGCGGGGCGGCGTTCTTCTGGACCTGGCCGATCGTGTTCTGCGGCCAGCTGCTCGTCGCGCTGAACTTCTCCGCCCTGGCCGCCCGGTTCCCCATCTCCGGCGCGATCTACCAGTGGTCGTCCCGGCTAGCGGGCAGCACATTTGGCTGGTTCACCGGCTGGATCATGATCATCGGGCAGATGCTGACCGTCGCGGCGGCCGCGATCGCGCTGCAGGCGGTGCTGCCGAGCATCTGGACCGGCTTCCAGATGGTCGGCGGGCCGGGCGCGAACTCCTCGCCGACGTCACCGGCCGGCGCGCAGAACGCGGTCATCCTCGGCGTGATCCTGCTGGTCATCACCACGACGATCAACATCATCGGAATCCGGCTGATGACGCTCGTCAACAGCACCGGCGTCGTGCTGGAGCTCCTCGGCGTCATCGCGATCGTGATCGCGCTGTTCTCCAACGCCAAGCGCGGGATCTCGGTGCTCACCGACACCTCCGGCGCCGCCCCGGCGCCGGGCTCGCCGTACATCTGGGCCTTCCTCGCCTCCGGCCTGATGGCCGCCTACGTCATGGTCGGGTTCGACTCGGCCGGCGAGCTGTCGGAGGAGACGCACACGCCGCGGCGCATCGCCCCGCGCACGATCATCCGGGCGCTGGTGGTCTCCGGGATCGGCGGCGCCCTGCTGCTGATCGCCGCGCTGATGGCCGCCCCCAGCCTGACCGACGGCAAGCTCGCCACCGTCGGGATGCCATACGTGGTCGAGGCCGTCTTCGGCGCCACCGCCGGGCGGATCATGCTGGTCGACGTCATCATCGCGATCTGCGTGTGCACGCTAGCCTGCCAGACGTCCGGCTCGCGGATGATGTTCTCGATGGCCCGGCAGCGGGCACTGCCGTTCCACCAGACGCTGTCGCGGGTGAACCCGCGCACCGGCACGCCGATCGCCTGCTCGGTCGTCGTCGGCGCCGGCGCGGTCATCGCCCTCGTGGTCAACCTTCCGCAGACCGCCGTGTTCACCGCGCTGTCCAGCCTCTGCATCGCCATGCTGTACATCGGCTACCTGGGCGTCACCGGGCCGCTGCTGGTGCACCGGATCCGCGCCGCCCAGGGCAAGCCGTCGGCGGCGACCGCGGAGGGTACCGACGAGCACGGCAAGAAGCTGTTCACCCTCGGCAGGTGGGGCATCCCGGTGACCGTGGTGGCCGTCGGGTACCAGGTACTCGCCATCGTCAACCTGGCCTGGCCGCGCTCGCTGGTCTACGACCTGACCGGGCACACCTGGTGGCTGCAGTGGAGCGCGGTCTTGTTCATCGGCGCCACGCTCATCGTCGGCTTCCTCGTCCACTTGCGGCTGCGCGGCAGGGCCATGAGCGGCAGGGCCATGAGCAGCCCCGCCGAAGCGGAAGCCGGCACGGCCGCGGCCGAAGCCACGGCATAGCAAGCACGGCATGGCAAGCCCCCGCCCACCGGGCACCGCCTGGCAGGCACCCGTCCACGAAGGAGTCCTCCAGCCATGGCCACCGTAGCCGACCAGCACGAGACCGACACCGTCGGCAACGCCCGCGCCGACGCGCGGGCGCAGGGCGGGAAGGCCGCCGCCGCGATGGCGTACCGGCCGGCGTCCAGCACGCCGTACCCGCCGCCGGGCGTCGACGCCGACACGCTGACCTGGGCGGAGACGGTGGCCGGGGGGAACTATGCCCACAAGGTGCTCGCCCGCGGCACGCGAGTCAGGCTGGAGGATGTCACTGGTGAGGCGTGCGCGCACGTCCTTGCCTACAACGCCCTCGAGCCGTGGGAGCGGCTCAACGTCGCCGACACGGTGAAGATCTCGTGGCAGGCCTACCTGGGGACCGGGCACCCGCTGCTGTCCGGCGACGGCCGGGTCCTGGCGACGATCGTGAGCGACGACTCCGGGCGGCATGACGCCTTGTGCGGCACGTCGTCCGCGAGGGCGAACCAGGCCCGGTACGGCGACTCGGCCCCCCAGGGACCCAGCCCTTCTGGTCGCGAGCTGCTCACGCTGGCGGCCGCCAAGCACGGCCTGGCCCCCCGCGACCTGCCGCCGTCCATCTCCTTCTTCAAGGGCGTGCGGGTCGAGCCGGACGGCGGCCTGACCTGGACTGGGTCGGCCGGCCCGGGCAAGGCGGTGGAACTGCTGGCCGAGTTGCCGCTGATCTTGCTGATCGCGAACGTGCCGCACCCAGTCGACCCGCGGCCCGCCTACACCAGCGGCCTGCTGCGAGTCCACGCGTGGCGGTCCCGGCCGACCGCGCCCGGCGACGCCTGGTGGGACGCCGCGCCCGAGGCACGCCGCGCCTACCTCAACGCCGCCGATTACTGCGCCGCGAGGGGACTGTAACCCGATGACCGAGATCACCGATACGGCCGGGCGCACCCCGGATTGCCCGAAGGACCTCAAGGAGGTCCTTGACCCTGGCCGGTACGCCGACGGCACCGTCCTTGACCTGGCCGGCCCGCTCGCCGACGGGGAGATCCTGCTCGACGAGGTCATCCCGGCTCGGGCGCCCTGGTCCGCGGTGGTCAAAAGCGGCCAGGTCCTCACCATCGTGGACGTCGGCGGGAACCAGTCCGGTGACTTCCTGCTGTACAACGCTCAGGACACCGCCGAGCGCTACAGCGTCCCCGACACGATCGCCGGGGGCGGCAACGTCTACGTGCGCACCGGCACCGTCTTGCGCTCGTCGCTCGGCAACTCGCTCGCGACGGTGATCGCCAACGAGACCGACCGGCAGGACACGATCGGCGGCGCGTGCGGCAAGGAGTCCAACACCCTGCGGTACGGGCATCACACGACGTCTGAGCACGGCTGCCGCGAGAACTTCCTCGCCGAGGCGGCCAAGTACGGCATGGGTGCCCGCGACATCGTCTCCAACCTCAACTGGTTCATGAACGTGCCGATCGAGGCCGACGGCACCCTCGGCATCGTCGACGGCATCTCCGGGCCCGGCAAGCGCGTCGCGCTCCGCGCCGAGATGGACATCCTCGTCCTCATCTCCAACTGCCCGCAGCTGAACAACCCGTGCAACGACTTCAACCCGACCCCGTTGCGGATGATCATCACGGAGCGCGCATGACGGGTGAGCTTGGCGGCTGGGCGTTCGACACGGTACTCATCGCCAACCGCGGCGAGATCGCCCGGCGCGTCATCCGCACCGCTCGCGCCCTGGGACTGCGCACCGTCGCGGTCTACTCCGAGTCCGACATCAGCGCACCGCACGTCCGGGAGGCGCACGCTGCGGTCCCGATCGGACCAGCAAGACCCGCCGATTCTTACCTCAACGCGCCCGGCATCCTGTCCGCCGCCAAGTCAACCGGGGCGGGTGCGATCCACCCGGGGTACGGGTTCTTGTCGGAGAACGCCACCTTCGCCCGGCAGGTGGAGGAAGCGGGGCTCACGTTCATCGGGCCCACTCCACGGCAACTAGAGGCGTTCGGGGCGAAGCACACGGCCCGTTCGCTGGCCCGCGCCGCAGGCGTGCCCATGATGGCGGGCACCGGGCTGCTGTCGTCGGCCGGTGAGGCGGTGGCGGCGGCCATCGCGATCGGCTTGCCCGTCATGGTGAAGGCGAGCGGGGGCGGCGGCGGGATCGGCATGCAGGCCTGTTTTTCCGAGGCCGAGGTGGCGGAGGCGTTCGAGCGGGTCGCGCGGCTAGCGGAGGCCAACTTCGCCGCGGCGGGGGTATTCCTGGAACGGCTGGTCCACCCGGCCCGGCATGTCGAGGTGCAGGTGTTCGGCGACGGCACCGGAAGAGTGGCGGTTCTCGGCGACCGGGACTGCTCGCTGCAGCGCCGCAACCAGAAGGTCATCGAGGAAGCCCCGGCGCCGGGGCTGCCGCCATCGCTGCGCCGCCGGCTGCACCAGGCGGCCCGGGACCTGGCCGCCTCGGTCGCTTACCGCTCGGCCGCGACGATCGAGTTCGTGTACGACCCGGCCCGGCAGCAGGCCTCGTTCCTGGAGGTGAACGCGCGGCTGCAGGTGGAGCACCCGGTGACCGAGCAGGTCTACCGCGTCGACCTGGTCGAGCAGATGCTGCGCCTGGCCGGGCAAGGCCCGGACGGCGTCGCGGGCTTTGTCTCCGCGCGGCACGTCGCGCGCGGGCACGCGGTCGAGGCCCGCGTCTACGCCGAGGACCCGAACCACGCCAGCCGCCCGAGCACCGGCCTCGTCACCGCGGTGTCCTGGCCGGCCCCGGTGGCAGGGGAGTCCGGCGCGATACGCGTTGACGCGTGGATCGAGGCGGGACTAGAGGTGACGGCGCATTACGACCCGATGCTCGCCAAGGTCATCGCGCACGCCTCGGGGCGCGGCGCCGCGCTGGACGCGCTGGGCGACGCGCTGCGCGCCACGCGCGTTGACGGCGTGACGACGAACCTGGGCCTGCTGCGCGCGGTGCTCGGCCGCGCCGATGTCCGGGCGGTCGCGCACTGCACGTCCACGCTGGAGGGCGTCGGTGACCCCGAGCCGCGCATCGAGGTGCTGGAGCCGGGCGCGCTGACGACCGTCCAGGACTGGCCGGGACGGCTGGGCTACTGGCAGGTGGGCGTGCCGCCGAGCGGCCCGATGGACGAGGTGTCGCCGCGCGAGGCGAACCTGGCCGTCGGCAACGACGAGGGCGCGCCGGCCCTGGAGTGCACCGCGACCGGGCCCTCTTTGAAGTTCTCCCGTGACACGGTCGCCTGCCTGGCTGGCGCGAAGTCGTCCGCCGTGCTGTTCGGAGCGGGGCTAGACGGCACGCCCGCGCCGTGGTGGGAGCCGTTCACGGTGCCGGCCGGGGCCGTGCTGGAGATCGGCGCTATCCCCGGTCCGGGGCTGCGCGCCTACCTAGCGGTGCGCGGCGGCTTCGACGTCCCGCGCTACCTGGGCAGCGCGTCCACCTTCACGCTGGGCCGGCTCGGCGGCCACGCCGGGAGAGCGCTGCGCGCCGGCGACGTGTTGCGCGCTCGCGCGGCTGCCGCGGAAACTCCGCTGGCCGGCCCGGTCCCGCCCGAGCGAAGGCCCGCGATCGTGTCGGACTGGGAGATCGGGGTCACCGAGGGTCCGCACGCCGCGCCGGAGTTCTTCACCCGCGCGGACATCGATGAGCTGTACGCCAGCGGTTACACCGTCCACCACAACTCCGCGCGCACCGGCGTGCGGCTCATCGGGCCGCGCCCGTCCTGGGCACGGGAGGACGGCGGTGAGGCAGGCCTGCACCCGTCCAACATCCACGACGTGCCCTACGCCGTCGGCGCGCTCGACTTCACCGGCGACACCCCGATCATCCTCGGCCCCGACGGGCCGAGCCTCGGCGGCTTCGTCTGCCCGGCCGTCGTCGCCAGCGGCGAGCTGTGGAAGGTCGGCCAGCTCCGCCCCGGGGACACCGTCCGGTTCGTCCCCGTCCGCGAGGCGGACGCCGCCGCGCTGCGCGACCGGCGGGCCGTGCCTGCTGTGCTGCGCGCGGGCGGCGACGGGGACGACGGCATCCTGGCGCGGCGCGAGGCCGGTGACGGCATCCCGGGGGTCGTCTACCGGCGCGACGGGGACGACAATCTCATTGTCGAGTACGGCGAGCAGGTGCTCGACCTGGGCCTGCGGATGCGGGTGCACGCGCTGCAGTCGGCACTGGAAGCCGAGGGCCTCCCCGGGGTCATCGACCTCACGCCGGGCATCCGCTCGCTGCAAGTCCACACCGGCGCCGGGAGGCGGCGGGCGAGCTCGCTCATCCCGCTGCTGCAGCGGGTCGAAGACGAGCTGCCGCCCGCGCGGGAGATGCGCGTCCCGTCGCGAACGGTGCGCCTGCCGCTGTCGTGGGATGACCCGGCGACCCGGCTCGCAATCGAGCGGTACATGAACAGCGTGCGGGCCGACGCGCCGTGGACGCCGTGGAACATCGAGTTCATCCGCCGGATCAACGGCCTGGCCGCCGTCGAGGACGTCCGGCGGATCGTCTATCGGGCGCGGTACCTCGTCCTGGGCCTGGGCGATGTATACCTCGGCGCGCCGGTCGCCACCCCGCTCGACCCCAGGCACCGGCTCGTCACCACCAAGTACAACCCGGCCCGCACCTGGACGGCGGAGAACTCCGTCGGCATCGGAGGCGCGTACCTGTGCGTCTACGGCATGGAAGGGCCAGGGGGCTACCAGTTCGTCGGCCGCACGATCCAGGTGTGGAACCGGTTCCGGCGAGCGGGCCTGTTCGCGGAACAGCCCTGGTCGCTGCGGTTCTTCGACCAGATCGAGTGGTACCCGGTCAGCGCCGAGGAGCTTCTGGACCTGCGCGCCGAGACCGAGGCGGGGCGCGGGCACGCCGAGGTGACCGATGGCTGGTTCGATTACGGCGGCTATGCCCGGTTCCTGGCGGACAACGCGGCTTCGATCGAGGCGTTCCGGGAGCGGCAGGCACGGGCGTTCAGGGCGGAGAAGGACCGGTGGCGGGCCGCGGGCGAGTTCGACCGCCGTGACCGTGCGCCCGACCCCGGTCCCGGCGGGCCGTCGCAGGTCACCGTCCCGGCCGGCGCGACCGCCGTCACCGCGCCGTTCACCGCGAGCGTCTGGCAGGTGCGGGCGCGTCCCGGGACCCGGGTCAGTAAAGGGGACCAGCTGCTGTCACTGGAGGCGATGAAGATGGAGACCGTCCTGGTCGCGCCGCACGACGGCAGCGTGGCCGAGGTCTACGCGGCCGTCGGCACCCAGGTCGAGCCCGGCCAGCCCCTGGTAGCGGTGTATCCCCGCGAGGGTACCCAGTGAGCGCCGCCGAGCGGGTCCAGGCGGCGTACGCGGCGATCGAGCGCGCGGCCCGGCCCGAGATCTGGATCACGCTACGACCCGCCGATGATGTCCTGGCCGAAGCGACCGCGATCGATGCCCGCGTCGCCGCTGGCGCCGACCTGCCGCTGGCGGGCCTGGTCGCCGCGGTCAAGGACAACATCGACGTCGCCGGGCTGCCCACCACGGCGGCGGCGCCGTCCTACGCCTACCAGCCGCCCCGCGACGCCACGGCGGTCGCTCGCCTGCGGGCCGCTGGCGCCGTCGTGCTCGGGAAGACGAACATGGACCAATTCGCGACCGGCCTGGTCGGCACCCGCAGCCCCTATGGCGCGGTGCGGGCCGCCTCGGACGCGACGCGGATCTCCGGCGGCTCCAGTTCCGGCTCGGCTGTCGCCGTCGCCCTTGGCCTGGCCGACGTCTCCCTCGGAACCGACACGGCCGGCTCTGGCCGCGTCCCCGCCGCGCTGAACGGGATATCCGGCGTGAAGCCCACGCGGGGCCTGGTCCCCTGCACCGGGGTCGTCCCGGCATGCCGGTCGCTGGACTGCGTGTCGGTGTTCGCCCGCTCGCTGGGCCTCGCCCGGCAGGCCGTCGCGATCATGGCCGGCCCGGACGGCATCGACCCGCTCGCGACACTGCTGCGCTGCCCTCGGGGGCCGAGCCCGGTGTCGACCCTCCGCAGAGGGGGGACACCGTCCCCCCTATCACCGCCCTGGCCAGGGGAACGAGCACAGACCGCTCGCTCCTGCGACTCCCGCCCCACCCTGGCTATCCCGCTGCCGTCGCAGCTGGACGGCATGGCGGACGGGTGGCCGGAAGCGTTCGCGGCGGCCGTCGCGCGGGTCCGGGCGGCCGGCTGCGAGGTCGTGCCGGTTGACATCGGGCCGCTGCTTGAGGCCGCGACGCTGCTGTACGGCGGGGCGTTCGTCGCCGAACGGTACGCTGCGGTCGGCGAGCACATCGCCGCCCGCGAGGAGCTGATCGGCCGCACGCTGGACCCGGTCGTATCGCGGATCATCCTGGCCGCCGGCAAGCACGGCGCCGCCGAGCTTTTCGCCGACCGGGAGCGCCTGGACCGGCTCGCGGCGTCGGCCGCGACGACGCTGGCCGGCTTCGACGCGCTGCTCACCCCGACGACGACGGGGCACCCCACGTTCGAGGAAGTCGCGGCGGACCCGGTCGGCGTCAACGCGGGGCTGGGCCGCTACACCAACTTCGGTAACCTGCTCGACCTCGCCGCGGTGGCCGTTCCGGGCGGGACAGCGGCCGGGGGGCCGTTCGGGATCATGGTCACCGGGCCAGCTGGCAGCGACGGCCGGCTGGCGGAGATCGCCGCGTTGCCCGACGAGGTCGCGGTGGAGCTCCTCGTCGTGGGGGCGCACCTGGACGGTCAGCCGCTGAACCACGAGTTGCTCGCGGTGGGCGGCGTCCTGGCCGGCCCCGCCGCGACGGCACCGGGGTACCGGCTGTACGCGCTGGGCACGACGCCGCCGAAGCCCGGCCTGGTTCGCGGGGAAGGCGGAGCCTCGATCGCGGGTGAGACCTGGCGGCTGCCGGCGGCCGGCTTCGCCCGCTTCATGGCCGGGCTGGCGGCCCCGATGGCGATTGGCCGGGTCCGGCTGGACGATGGGCGGGAGGTCTTGGGGTTCGTATGCGAGCCCGCCGCGCTGGCCGGCGCGACCGACATCACCGGCTACGGCGGGTGGAGAGCGTGGCTGGCCCGGTGAGCAGGCCCGTTATGATCGCAGCGGTTGCGGAGGCGGCGAACGCCCCGGGCCCAGGCCCCGGATCGGGGCCGGAACGGCGCAGGCGCGTGGGGCGGCCCCGGCTCCGGCCGGCCAGCGACGCGGGGGTCCCGCCGCGCGAGCAGATCCTCGACGCGGCGGCGGCGCTGTTCGTTGCGCAGGGGCTGGCGGCGACCACGACCCGGCAGATCGCCGAACGGGTCGGCATCCGGCAGGCTTCGATGTATTACTACTTCGGCGGCAAGGACGCGATCCTGCTGGAGCTGCTGACCCTGTCGGTGCGCCCCAGCCTGCGGGTCGCCGCGATGCTGGAGTCGCGCTGCGCCGGGTCCCCGGCCACCGGGTTGTACGCGCTGGCGCTGATCGACATCCAGACGCTGACCCGGGCCCCGCATAACATCGGCACGCTGTACCTGCTGCCCGAGGTGCAAGGGGAGGAATACGCGTCATTCCGCGCGGAGCGGGCCGAGCTGCAGGCCGCCTACGGCCGCCTCGGCCGCGCCGTCGGCGCGGCTCGTGCGGCCCCGGCTGAGGAGCTGACCGGGACGCTCATCATGCAGGCGGTGGAGTCGGTCATCCACCTGCGGCGCGCCGGGTCCTGGGACGACGGCTACGCCCACGAGATCGCCGGGTCCGGCCTGCGGGCCGTGGGCCTGGGGCCGGCGGAGGTCGCTCGCGCGCGAGCCGGCGCAGCTGAATTGCGGTGCTCTTAGTCACCCCTTTGCCGGGGTTGACGATGGCGAGCGGGTCCAGGGCGCGGCGG
>JAICUO010000280.1 GCA_025935815.1 Streptosporangiaceae bacterium | reverse complement strand
GACGTCTCCGCTGCGCCGGCCGTGCGTGATCGCCCGGTGCGCGTCACCGAGGATCCCGCCGGGGAGCACGGAGTTGAGGAACTGAGAACGATAGTAGGCACCGACCGCGCTAGGCAGGCCGATGCCGACGCCGAGTGCCCGGGCGACGACCCGCCACCGCCACGCCGAGCACGCCGTGGTCAGGGCAGTGAGCATGACAGCGGCCACGATCGCCTGCCAGGTGACCGCCCGCAGCCCGTCCTCAAACGGCGCCGCGCCTACCTGCCGTCCGAGAAACAACAGCACGGTACCGACCACCGCCAGGCGCAGCACCGACGGGCTGAAGCGGCGGACGGCCGGACCGATCCCGTCCGGAACAGAATCCCCGGTTCGCAGGGCGCGCTGTCGGCGCCGCGGGAGAGATATCACCGCTTCAAGGCCCCGCTCACCGTGGCTGCTGGGGCGCGGCGGGTCCATGGGCCAGCACCCCTTGGGCCGAGCCCGTGCTGAAGGTGTCGAGGAACTGGTTGCGGAAGGCGTCCATTTGCTCGAGCGGGGCGGAAGGGCCAGGCTGCAGCCCGGCCTGCCAGTGCCAGGAAGCAACCTGCCTGAACACGGAAGGGTCGCGGGCGACGATCGAGACCGGCACCTCGTGGTTGGCCCCGGCACCGCTGACGAGGGTGGAGGGCTGGTGGTCGCCGAGCATGATGAGCACGAGGTTTGGGTCATTGACCTCGGTGACCCATGAGGTGAGGGCCTGCAGCGAGTATTGGATCGACTGGCCGTAGAACTGACGCCCGGTGTTAGCGTTGCGCCAGACCGCGATCGGGGTTTCGCTCCGCGCGGGCATGGGGTCGAATATCGAGCCGTCGCCGACCTTGTTCCAAGGGACCATGGTCGGCAACGGAGCCCAGGGCGTGTGCGAGGAGACCAGGTCGATCTCGGCCATCAGGGGCTTGTGGCCCGCGGTGAGCTCGCTGCGCTGGAACGCGGCCAGGGTGTACTGGTCGGGCATCGAGGCGTAGCTGAACGTCGGGCCGTGGTAACCGACGTTGCGCCGGTCGTAGATCTGGTCGTAGTGGTAAAAGGACTTGCCGGGTGGCCAGTAGTAGTCGTTAGAAGGGTCGTCGGCGACGGTGCGCCAGCCGGCCTTGCCAAAGGCGTCGCTGAGGGTGAACCGGCGGCTGCCGACCAGCTCGGAATACCGCTGTTCGTTGTCGACCCACAGCCCCGACTGCAAGGTGGAGTGGGCCAGCCAGCTGATCCCGCCGAAGGTCGGGGAGGTGAGCCAGGCACTTTGCGCGGACCAGCCGGCGCGGGCCAGCGAGGCAGTGCCCTGGCTCAAGACGGCGTCGACGCCGGCGGAGAAGTTCGTGCCCTGGACGGCGACCTGCCCGTAGCTTTCGACGAAGACGATGAGGACATCCTTGCCGCGCAATCCGGTGAGCAGGTCCGAAGCGGGGACGCTGGCTTGAGGGTCGGAGCCGCGGAGGGCCTCGTCGAAGTGGCCCTGGTCGCGGAGCTCTAGCTGGGTGTCGCGCACCTGCGCGACGACCAGCCCGGCGTCGCTGGTGGAGGCGACCGGGGAACTCGGGACGATGCGCAGTGACAGGCCCGCGCACAGCACCCAGGCCGCGGTGAGCGCGGCGAGTGAGCCGGCCGCGGCGCGGCGATGCCGGGCGGCCACGGTGGTGATGTGAATCGCTGAAGCGGTGATCGCGCCGATCACCAGGATGAGACCGAGCAAGAGCGCGACGAGCGCGACGTTCGTGCGCGTGGCGCCGATCGAGTCGCGGACCACACCGATCGCCGGGGGGATGTCGCCCCAGCCGAGCACCGGGTTGAACGCCCGCCCGACCTGGGAGTAGAACCCTATGTTGAGGACCTTGACGAGGGTGAGCAGGCCGAACAGGATCCCAGCGGCCCCGGCCACGATCTGCCGCGGCCGGGCCGGCAGCACCATCGCGACGGCCACCAGGACCAGCCCCTCCACCGGGATGCGGACAAGGATGGCCGGGGTGAGAAAGCGGTGCTGGTCGGGCGCGACGAGAACGCCCCACACGAGCGCGACCGCAAGGATGGTGATGGCCAGCCGCAGGGCCCGGCGGGCGCGCGCGCCGGCGCCGGTCCGGTACAGCCAGATCACGTCGCGGCCGAACGACTCGGCCAGCGCCAGCATTGCGGCGGCGACCACGATCATCGCGGTGAGGCGATCAAGCAGTCCGGATGCCGCGACGGTAAGCACGATTCCCTGGACCGCGGCAACGACCTTGCGCCAGTACCGAGGTGGCAACGGCGCGGCCAGCCACGGGATCAGCCAGCCCGCTAGCAGCAGCGCGTAGCGGGCGGCGCCGATGGCCAGTATCCAGCCGCCGTAGTCCTGGGACACCTTGATGCTGAGCAGCAGGATGAGGAAGGCGTCGACCTCGCCGTCGATGCGGGCGCCCAGCGGGGTGTCGGTGCCGGTCCGGCGCGCTACCTGCCCGTCCACCGCGTCGAGGACCAGCGCCACGGCGGACAAGCTGACCAGCGCCATGATCGACACCGGCCGGCCGAACGAGTCGGCGACGAGGCCCGCGACCCCGGCGATCAGCAGGGCCCGGGTCAAGGTGACCCAGTCCGCCGGGAGTATCGCGGGATTGTCGCTGCGCATGCGGGCGGTGGCCAGCAGCGCGGTCGCCGCCGACCCGGTGACCAGCCCGGCGATCCAGCCGGCGACGCCGAGGCCAGCCGTGGCGGACACGACGCCGAGCAGGGCGGCGGTGGCGAGCATCCCCAGGATCGTCGCGAGCCAGATCGCAGGCGGGTCCTCGCCCAAAGGCCGAATAACACGCACGGCACCCTCCATCCCCATGTGTTGCCGTCATCCCCTTATACGGACAACGAGCCGACATAGATGGTTCACCGCGCCGCCGCCGGCCGCTAGGCTGCCGCAGCCGCAGCGTTTGAGCGCTACTCCAGCCGACCCGTGTACCTAGTGTGGCGTTCCCAGAGTCTGCTGACCGGCGTTCGCGGCGGGACGACAGGGGTCGGTTAGTCAGGGAAGGTGGCTGGTGTCGTTGACGCGATGGACGGCGGCAAATTCGCGGCCGTGCCACTGGATCTCGTTGATGCAGGCGGAGCCGAGATACAGCCGGTAAAGAGTCCCCAGCGGGACGCCGAGCGCCCGGCACAGCAGGATCTTTATCGGGGTTACGTGACTTACCACCAGGACGGTCTGGCCGCCGTGGTCCCGCAGCAGCCGGTCGCAGGCCCGGTCTACCCGGTGCGCGGTGTCGGCGAAGCTCTCCCCGCCCGGCGGTGCCTGCTGGGGGTCGTGCCGCCAGGCTGCCGCGGCTGCGGGCCATCGCTGCTGGATTTCCGCCAGGGTGAAGCCATCCCAGTCACCGAAGTCGGTTTCCCGGAGATCATCATCGAAGACGGCGGTCAGGCCTAGTTCGGCGGCCGCAATCGCGGCGGTGTCGACAGCGCGCTGCAATGGCGAGCTGACCACGACGTCGATCGGGGCACCGGTGGCTAGGCGGCAGGCGGCGGCCCGGGCCTGCCGGGTTCCGCTGGCGCTCAGCGGGAGGTCGCGCACCCCGCTGAAGCGGTGTTCGGGTGATAGTCGGGTATCGCCGTGCCTCAGCAAGACGGTGGTGGTGGGATCTGCCGTGGGGTTATCCCAGCCCAGTGTCATATCACCCGCCTAACAGGATGGCCAGGTCGCCCGGGGTAATCAGGCAGAGCGTCAGCATCGTGCGCGGTATCCGCCAAACGCGACCGGATTCTCCCACACCCGCACGGCCAGTGTCTCGCCGCCCGCGGCAGCGACAACCGGCGAGAGGGTGTCATGCACCCAGCGGGCGAACACCTCGACGGTGACGGCCTCGGCTTCGGCTGGCCGTATCTCCTCCAGGTTGCGGCCCTCGACGCGGCTGGTCAGCTTAGTCAGCGCCTCTTCCAGCACATCCAGATCACAGACCATGCCCCGGTCGTCGAGCTGCGCGCGATCCACCACGACCTCAATCCGGTAGTCATGATCATGCAGTTGCCCCTCTGGCCCGGGCAGTCCCGGCATGATGTGGAAAGCACGGACGCTTCGGCTCAACCCGACCTCACAGGTCATCGGCGGCGCTCCTATCGTAGTTAAGAACGGCATGCATCAACCCGGGTATCCCCTGGTCCACGGCTCGGAACGCCTCGGCTGCGTGGCCGAAGGCGAAAACGTGAGTGCACAGCTGCGCCACCGGCAACTCTGACAGCAGCTCAACGGCCTCCCGGCGGCGCCGGGACCGGGTCCAGGTCCCGGACAGCCCAGCCGGCACCGTGGAAACCTGCGTGCTGCGGATGATCAGGCGCCGCCGGTGGAAGGCGCCGCCGAGCGGCAAGACCACTGGCTTGGTTCCGAACCACGACGCGATCAGCAGGGTTCCCTCGTGGGCCAGCAAGTTCAGCGCCATCGCCGGCGCCTCCGGGTTACCGCTGGCGTCGATGACCAGCGGAACCTCCTCTTTCACCAGCTCCTCCGGCGCTGCGGTGGTGACGCCGAGGCTGCTGGCCACGGCGCGGCGCCACGCCTGCGGCTCGGCAATCAGCGGCCGCCACCCGGCGTCCTGCAACAGCAGGCCGGTCAGCAGCCCGAGCACGCCGGCCCCGAGCACGATGACGCGGTCGCGATATCCGGCCCCCGCATCGAGCGTCACCTGCAACGCCGTCTCGACCAGCGGAAACAAGGTTGCGGAGGCGGGATCGACAGGAGGCAACGCAATCAGCTCACCAGCCCGCGCCGCAAATACGTCCTGGTGCGGATGGAAAGCGAAAACCGCCTGGCCGGACTCCGCTACTTCGCCGACACACGCATACCCGTAGGCGAAGGGATAGGAGAAGGTACCGCCAAGCGCGTCGATCGTGTCGTCCAGCGCCAGCTCGGCAGGGACCTCGCCGCGGTACACCAGCCGTTCGGTGCCACCGCTGACGCCAGAGCACAAGGTGCGGACAAGGACCTCGCCGGCCGCAGGCCGCGGTGTGGGCAGGTCCCGGATCTCCACACACCGCGGCGCGGTATGAAAGAGCGCGCGGGCAGGCATGCAGCTCACTTACCCGCCATTTATGTATACAAAACGGTGCTGACCCGGCACGAGACCCGGGCCCCCAACCCTGAGAACCTAAGAGCTGGCACATATAATGCCTGCCCTGAACGCGTCGCATAGCCCGCTAACGGGGAACCGCGGCCCGCCGTGACCGACGGTCGGCCGCTGTGGCTCGCGGGGGAGAGGGCTAGGGGTCACCGGGACCCGGCGGTGACCAGACGACCTCGCGAACACGCGGTACCGGGTCGGACGCATCACTATTTTCGTGATATTTCAGAATCTTTCAAGCCGACCTTGTTGCCTCGTCGAGAATTGCGACGAATGCCAGGTTAGGTGCGTCTTGACGGGTAATCAGGGCGAATTTACGCTGTCATCACTCAATGGCAAACATTTCCCGAAACTTTCGGAAATGAGACCATAAAGGGAGATGGCGTGGGAAGACAGCGACGTGCCGGCGTGCGCCGCAGCTGGCGGGTGGCGGCGCGCCGCGACTGGCGGCTGTACTCGCTGGCCATCGCGCCCCTGCTGTTCTTCGCCGTCTTCCGGTACTTGCCGATGGTCGGGAACGTCATCGCCTTCCGGCAGTACCTGCCGGGCGGCCCGCTTTTCGGCGATCAATGGGTCGGGTTCTACTACTTCGACCAGTTGATCCACGACCCGAACTTCTGGCAGGTGTTTGAGAACACGCTGATCCTGGGCGCCCTGTCGCTGCTATTCGGCTTCCCGGCGCCAATCATCTTGGCGTTGCTGCTGAATGAGGTGATCAGCCGGGGCGCGAAGCGGTTCGTGCAGAGCGTGTCCTACCTGCCGCACTTCCTGTCCACCGTCGTGGTGGCGGCGATCATGATGCAGGGCCTGGCCACTAACGGGATCGTGAACCAGGCGCTGGGCTGGGCCGGGCACGCGCCCATCACGTTCCTGAACGACCCCGGCTGGTTCCGGAGCGCCTACGTGTCCTCGGAGATCTGGCAGTACGCGGGCTTCGGGACGATCCTCTACCTGGCTGCCCTCACCACCGTCGACAGCCAGCTCTACGAGGCGGCCAGGATCGACGGCGCCAGCCGATGGCGGCAGACCTGGCACATCACACTGCCGGGCATCCGGCCGACGATGATCGTCGTGCTGATCCTCAACATCGGCACGTTCATGGCGGTCGGCTTCGAGAAGATCCTGCTGATCTACAACCCGCTCACCTATCCCACGGGCGACGTCATCTCCACCTACCTGTACCGGGTCGGCATCGTCTCCGGCAGCTTCAGCTACGCGGCGGCCATCGGGTTGTTCGAGTCGGTCATCGGGCTCACGCTGGTATTCGCGGCGAACACGTTCGCCCGCCGCGTGCTGGGAGCGGGCCTGTGGTAAGCGAGCCCGCGGTCACCGAGAGCTCGCCCGCGCGGGTCGCGCGCCAGCTGGACCGGAGCAAAGCCGCCCCGCGCGGGCCCGCCGGCGACCAGGTGCCCGGGAGGCGGCGCGGGACGCGGCGATGGCCGCCGCCCACCCGTGCGTACCAGGCCTTCCGGGTGATCAACGCGATCATCCTGTCCCTGGTTGCGGTGGCCGTCTTGTTCCCGTTCCTGAACGTGCTGGCCCAGTCGTTCAGCTCCGAGAGGTACATCAACGCCGGCCAGGTGAGCCTGTGGCCGCGCGGGCTCAACGTCACCACGTACGAGCACGTGATGAGCGACCCGCTGTTCTGGAACAACTACCGCAACACGGTCTTCTACACGGTGACCGCCACCGTGGTCGCGATGGCGGTGACCACGTGCTACGCGTACGTGCTGTCCAAGCCGCACCTGCGCGGGCGCAAGGTGCTGATCGGGATCGCCGTCTTCACCATGTTCTTCAACGGCGGCATCATCCCCAACTACGTGCTGGTCAGCTTCCTGCACATGCGGGACACGGTGTGGGCCATCGCGCTGCCCAATGCCATC
Source organism: Streptosporangiaceae bacterium (assembly GCA_025935815.1). Taxonomy (GTDB): domain Bacteria; phylum Actinomycetota; class Actinomycetes; order Streptosporangiales; family Streptosporangiaceae; genus Trebonia. The sequence continues at coordinate 3,005 of JAICUO010000280.1, read as the reverse complement.
AACGTCTTCAATCTCCTGGTGATGAAGTCGTTCTTCGAGAACATGCCGCCGGAGCTGGAGGAGGCGGCGGCCGTCGACGGCATGGACACCTACCGCATCCTGTGGCGCATCGTGCTCCCGCTGTCCAAGGCGGTCATCGCCACGATGACGCTGTTCTACGCGGTCATGTTCTGGAACTCCTGGTTCGCCGCGTTCCTGTACATGGACAACCAGGGCTTGTTCTCGGTCACCGTCTACCTGCGCAACATCGTCGACTCGGTGACCAGCGTGTCCAACGGCCAGCTGGCGGCCGGCACCCAGGTGCAGATCGCGGCCAACATCCAGGCGGTGACCGTCGTGCTGGTCGCCATCCCGATCCTGTTCATCTACCCGTTCATCCAGCGCTACTTCGTCTCCGGCGTCACGCTCGGCGCCGTTAAGGGATAGCCGTCGGAAGGAGATCCTCCATGCACCAGCCATCCAGGCGCCGGTTCCTCGCGGGCGCCGGCGGCGGCGCCGCGGCCCTCGCGCTCGCCGCCTGCAGCAATGCCCCCAGCAGCAGCGCGCCAGCCGGAAGCCAGTCCGGCGGCATGAAGAACTTCGGGGTCGGCACCCAGTTCAAGGCGGCCGAGCCGCTGACGTTCACCATCGCGATGCTGAGCAACCCGGCCTACCCCTACAACGCGAACTGGCCCTTCTTTAAGTACCTGAAGCAGATAACCAACGTCAGCTTCAACCCCACGGTGATCCCGTTCGCGGACTACAACACCAAGATCGCCGCGCTGGTCAACGGCGGCCAGGCGCCGATGATCATCCCCAAGGTCTACCCGGGCGAGGAGGACCAGTACGTGGCGGGCGGCGCGATCCTCCCCGTCAGCGACTACGTCCACCTGATGCCGAACTTCCAGGACAAGGTGGCCAAGTGGAACCTGGCCGGCGACCTGGACCAGCGGCGGCAGTCGAACGGCAAGTACTACCTGCTGCCGTCGCTGCTGCAAAGTGTGTGGCAGGACTACTCGCTGGCCACGCGGGCCGACATCCTCGACAAGCTCAGCATCCCCACGCCGGGCACGTGGACCGGCGTGCAATCGATGATGCTGGCGATGAAGCACGCCTACCCGCACAGCTATCCGCTGTCCGACCGGTTCAACCAGCCGACCCCCGGCGGCAACTTCCTCAACATCTTGTCGGCGGCGTACGGCACCGCGGCCGGCTGGGGCTACCAGGTGCCCAGCAACGGCGCCTACTGGGACGCCAGTTCCAGTGCCTTCGTGTTCGCCGGCTCCATGCCGCAGTACAAGGCGATGGTCACCTTCGTGAACGAGATGTACAACCAGGGTCTCATCGACCCGGAGAGCTTCACCCAGGCCGATACCATCGCGCTGCAGAAGCTCACTTCCGGCAAATCGTTCGTGATCAGCGATAACGCCCAGGGCGTGGTCACCGACCAGGCCGCGCTCCCCGCCGGTCAGACGATGGTGAAGCTCCCGCTGCCGGCCGGCCCGCTCGGGAAGACGCTCGCCCAGAACGCCTCCGGCCGGATCAACTCGGGAGGAGGGGTCATGATCTCGAGCAAGGCGCTGTCCAGCCCGAACTTCACCGCCATGCTGCAGTTCATCGACTGGCTGTACTACTCCGACGCGGGCCAGCTCTTCGCCAAGTGGGGCGTGCAGGGCGTCACCTACACCGGCAGCGTCGCCGACGGCACGTTCAAGCTCGAGCCGGACGTGACCTGGGCCGGGCTGAACCCGGCCGGCACGAAGAAGCTCAACGCCACGTATGGCTTCTCCAACGGGGTGTTCAGCACCTACACCGGGTCCACTCAGCTCCTGGACAGTCAGTTCCCCCCGGCGGAGCTGGACTTCCAGAAGGGCATGGCCTCCTGGGGGCTCTCGCCGCTGGCCCCGCCCGCGCCGCTGACCACCACCCAGCAGCAGTCGGCCACGCTGACCGGCAACGCGCTGATGAGCACCGTGCAGTCGCAGACGCTGCAGTTCATCTTGGGCAAGCGACCGCTGTCGCAATGGGACCAGTACGTCAGCGAACTGAACTCCCAGGGCGCCAGCAAGTTCGTGTCCACCTACAACCAGGCGTACAGCACCTACAAGCAGCAGCACGGCTGACGGGGGCGCGTTCACCCGATGAGCGCGAACACGGCGGGACCGGGACGCACGGTGCGACCCGAAGGTGAAGTGCGACCGGGACCGGCAAGGGGCCGGGCCTTCGGCGCCGGCCCGCTCGCCCGGGCCGCCGCGCTGGTGTACACGCTGCTGGTAACCGAGGGGCTGCTGCTGCTCACCAGCGCCCCCGGCCTGGTGCCGCTGCTGCTGCTGCGCGCCGACGCGAGCAACCTGCCGCTGGACGCGGCCTGCCTGGTGCCCGCCGGCCCGGCCGCGTCGGCCGCGCTGTTCGCGCTGTGGCGCCGCTCGGGTGACCTGGCCGACCTGCACCCGGCGGCGGCGTTCTGGCGCGGGTACCGGCTCAACGCGGCCGGGGTGCTGCGGCTCTACGTGCCCTGGCTGGCGGGGGCGACCATGGTGGCGATGGCCCTGGCGCACGGCCCCGCCAGCGGCGTCCCCGGCTGGTGGCGGGCGCTGCTGGTGGTCATCGTGGCGGCGGGCACCCTGTGGCTCGCCAACGCGATGGTGATCACCTCGCTGTTCGCGTTCCGCGCCGCGGACGTGGCCCGGCTGGCCGCCTACTTCCTCGGCCGCACGCCGCTGGTCGCGCTGGGCAACGCCGGGGTAGTGATCGCTGGCGCGCTGGTGACGGCGTTCGCCACCGAGCCGGTGGCGCTGCTGTTCGCCGCGGTCGGCTGCCTCGCGCTGCTGGCAAGCTCCCGGCCCCTGATCAAGCAGGTGAAAGAACGGTTCACGGCGTGAGCGGGGCCGGCCCGAGCGAGCGTTGATGGCAATTGCCGCATGGCCTAAAATCTACCTGCGTGCCCTCGCCGGAGTCTCCAAAAAGGAAGCCAAGGTGCAGAGTAAATGCCTCACATCGAGCTAGGTAATGACTCACCCGGTTCG
>JAICUO010000056.1 GCA_025935815.1 Streptosporangiaceae bacterium | reverse complement strand
GCCGCCGTCCTACCCGCCGGGCGACCCGCGGGCCGGGCTGCCCGCCGCGGACCTGCTCACGATGGACCCGCCCGACCACACCCGGCTGCGCCGGCTCGTGGCCGGGGCGTTCACCCCCAGGGCCATCGCCGGGCTCGAGCCGTGGATCCGCGAAGTCACGGACCGGCTGCTGTCCGCCGCGGACGGCGCCGCCGGCTTCGACCTGATCGACGCGCTGGCCTTCCCGCTCCCGATCGCGGTCATCTGCCACCTCCTCGGCGTGCCCGCTGAGGATCAGGCCCAGTTCCGGGCCTGGGGTCATGACCTTGCCGCCACCCTGGACCCTCAGGTGGCGGCGACCGCGCAGACCCGCGCCGCCGAGCTGGCGCTGACCGGCTACCTCCAGGACCTGGTCCGCGAGCGCCGCGCCAATCCCGACGACAGCATCCTGTCCGTGCTCATCGCGGCCGAGGAGGAGGGCGACCGGCTGAGCTCCGGCGAGGCGGTGAGCATGGCCCTGGTGCTGCTGTTCGCCGGGTTCGAGACCACGGTGAACCTGATCGGGAACGGCACGGTCGCCCTGCTGGGCGACCCGGGCAGCTGGGACCGGCTCCGGCAGGATCCGGCCCTGGTGCCCGCGGCGATCGAGGAGATGCTCCGCTACGACAGCCCGGTTCAGCTGACCGCCCGGATAGCCACCGAGGATGTCCAGGCCGGCGGCGGCGTGATCCCGGGCGGCCGGCCCGTCATCGTGTTCATCGGCGGCGCCAACCGCGACCCGCGGGTCTTCGAGCAGCCCGACGAGTTCCGGATCGACCGGCCCGATCCCGGCCGTCACCTGTCCTTCTCCCTCGGGATCCACCACTGCCTGGCCGCCTCGCTGGCCCGGCTGGAGGCCCGCATCGCCGTCGAGGAGCTGACCCGGCGCTACCCCGCGGCCGAGCTGGCCGCCCCGCCGGTCCGGCGCCCGCTGCTGGTGCTGCGCGGCTTCCAGAGCATTCCCGTCCGCGCCGCTTAGTTCGGCTGCTCGGATGTCCGCAACGATGCCGAGCCGGGCCTGCACCCGCAAACCCGTAACGGCCTCGCCTGGCTAGGCGCCGGCGAGCGGTGGCGTAACGACGACGTTCTCCTTGAGCGCGGCGCCCCACATCTGGGTCATGTCGAATACGTTCTTGGCATCCTCGACCGCGACCGCCCACGTATCGGACTCGACGGCGTCCCGGAACTGCCTCTCGTCGCGGAACCAGCACTCGGAGAAGCCGTCGAAGCCGATCTCGGCCTCACCGGTTTCGCCATCTTCGCCAATCGGTCCGACAACGTGGTTCTGGATGTAGCGATCGATGTTCAGGTTCTTGAAGATCGGACCGTGGATGTCGCGCCAGTACTCCCGGCCCTCCACCCGCGTCAGGCCTGCTTTGAACCGAATGATCCAGACGACCTTGTACGGGCTGGTGGGTCCCTCGAGCATCGGGACCTCTTCGATGTGGGCGCTCATGTTCCAGAGCCAGTCCACGTCGAACACGTTGGGGCCGTCCTCGACGATTCGCTGCCACTCCGGCGTGGACATCGCCCGCTGGAAGTCCGCGCGGTCGTTCCACCACGCGCACGAGTACCCGTCGAACTGCGTTTCCTCTTCCGCGACTCCGGACACCGCCGGAAGCGGCCCCTGGACGTGGCTCTGAACGTACCCGGCCACCGGCGAGACCCTCTTCATCAACGGCCCATGGTGCCCGGCCCAGTAGTCGCTGGCCTCCTGCCTGGCCATGCCGCTGGGGTAACGCGCGATCCAGACCACCTTGTACATGACCACACCATCCGTTCGAGTGACGTCCTTGGTCCCGCCCTGCGCGGGACCAAGGTCCCTACCTGCGGATTTATCCGAAAAGCATAGTGAAAATCAAGGCTAGGAGACCGCTAGGGCAGCGGCAACAGCTCCGGAGGGTCCCGATGTGTGAATACTGCGGCTGCCAGGCTCTTGAGTCCATCGACGCGCTCACCCGCGAGCACGAGCAGGTGCTCGCCCTGATCCGCGACGTTCGCGACGCGCGGCTCGCTGATGACGTGGCCCGGCAGGCGAACCTGGCCTGTCGCATCACCGCCATCTTGCGCCCGCACACCCTCGTCGAGGAACAGGGCCTGTTTCCCGCCCTCGCCCCTGACTTCCCCGGCCAGATCGCCCGACTGGAAGCCGAGCACCGGCTCATCGAGGGTCCCCTCGCCGAGGCGGCCCGCGCCGCCGGCGAGGGAGCGATCCCGGCCGACCCCGCCTGGCCAGGCCGCCTCACCCAGGCGCTCGCCCTGCTCCGCGAGCACATCTTCAAGGAGCAAGACGGCGTCTTCCCCGCCGCCCTCGCTACCCTCAGCACCGCCGACTGGGAAAAGATGGACGCCGCCCGGCTGGCGGCCGCCGCCCTCAGCGCAGGCTGAAACCCTGACCGAGCGGGTCGCCGAGCGCGCCGGCATCGGACAAGAGCGCCACTCGGGCCGCGGTGCCCGATCCGCGCGGGCTCCGGTCGACCTTGCCGTGAACCGCATCGGGATCACTGTCGCCCTCTTTCTCCGCGCGGCCAGGGGAGAGGCGGCCGCGCGGCCGGGCGGCGGGCGGGGCTGACGCTGGGAGCCGCCCGCTGGCCAGATCCGAATTCCCGCGAATCCGATACTGTTCGCAGGAGAAGGGAAGCCACGCCGTGATCAACCAGGCAGCACCGCAGGCGGGGACGGATCCGGGCGCGGCGGCGACTTGGCGGCTCCAACGCGGCCGCCGCCCTGGGCATGGCCGGCGGCGCGATCCGTGGCCGTGAGGAAGGAACCGGATCATGACCGTAAGCCCGCCCGTCAGCCTTCGCCAGCTCATCACGAGGTCGGACCGGCATCCGGCGCTGGTAGTGCCCCAGCCGCATGCGGCCCTGTCGTACGCGGAGCTGCAGCAGGCGCTGGACCGGGCCGCGGGACGGCTGGCCGCCCTCGGCGTGCGCGAGGGCGACCGGGTCGGGCTGGTCGCCGCCAACGGCCCGGCGCTGATCGTGGCCTTTCTCGCCACCGTCGACAGTGGCGCGGCGGCCGCGCCGCTGAACCCGGCGCTCGGGGTCGCCGAGCTGACCGCCGAGCTTGCCGACCTGCGCGTGTCGCGGCTGTTTCACGACGGAGCGGCCACTGCCGTCGCCGCGGCCGCCGCGGCGGGCGTGCCCGCCAGCGTGGTGAGCATGGAGGACGGCCAGCTGCGGGTGGACGGGACGGCCGGCGACCCGCGCGCCGCCGCGGGCGGCCTTGATTCGCTGGCCCTGCTGCTGCACACCAGCGGGACTACCAGCAAGCCGAAGACCGTCCCCATCCGCCAGCGCAACCTCGTCGCGTCGACCCGCGCGGTCGCCCGGACGTACGAGCTGGCCGGCGATGACGTGACGATGTGCGTCATGCCGCTCTTCCACGTGCACGGCCTGGTTGCGACGGTGATGGCCACCCTGTCGACCGGCGGCACGGTGGTACTGCCGAGGTTCCGGCCATCTGCGTTCTGGGACGAGGCAGCCCGGTACGGCGCCACGTGGTACACGGCGGTTCCGACCATCCACGCGCGGCTGCTCACGCAAGCCCAGGCGCTGCCCGCGCCCCCGGATCGCCGGCTCCGGTTCGCCCGGTCCTGCTCGGCGCCGCTGCCCACGGTGCTGTGGCAGGGCTACGAGGACGCGATCGGCGTCCCGCTGGTGGAGGCGTACGGCATGACCGAGGCGGCTCATCAGATGACGTCCAATCCGCTGCCGCCCGGCGAGCGCCGGCCGGGGACGGTGGGACGGGCGACCGGCATCGAGATCGCCGCCCTCGATGACGACTGGCGGCCGGTCCGGGCCGGTGAAGAGGGCGAGATAGCGGTCCGTGGCCCATCGGTGGTCGATGAGTACCTCGATAACCCGGCCGCGACGCAGGCCTCGTTCCGGGACGGCTGGTTCCGCACCGGTGACGTCGGCAGGCTCAGCGCGGAAGGCTACCTGTCCCTCGTGGGCCGCCTCAAGGAGCTAATCAACCGGGCGGGGGAGAAGATCTCGCCGTACGAGGTGGAGGACGTGCTGCTCGGCCATCCCGCGGTCGCGGAGGCGGCCGCCTACCCGGTGCCCGACGAGAGGTACGGCGAACAGGTAGGCGTGGTCGTCGTCTTGCGCGACGCGGCCCGGTCGCGGTCAGCGGGCGAGGGCGGGACCACGCCCGGGGAGCTCATCGCCTACTGCGCCGATCGCCTCGCCGCGTTCAAGCGGCCGGCCCGGGTCACCATCCTGCCCGAGATCCCGAAGGGGCCGACGGGCAAGATCCAGCGCCGCAACCTGGCCGGGCTGGTGGACGAATGAGGGTGGCGATTGTCGGGGCCGGGGCGATCGGCGCGTACGTGGGCGCGGCCCTGCATCGGGGCGGCACCGATGTCCACCTGGTCGCCAGGGGCGAGCACCTGGCGGCCATGAGGCGGGACGGCGTCACCGTCCGCAGCCCGCGCGGCGACTTCCGCGCTCATCCCCCGGCGACGGATGACCCCGCCGAGATCGGCCCCGTGGACATCGTGTTCCTCGGCCTGAAGGCATACAGTTACCCGAGCGCCGGCCCGCTGCTAGCGCCCTTGCTGCGGCCGGGCACCGGTGTCGTCGCCGCGCAGAACGGCATTCCCTGGTGGTACTTCCATGGGCTAGCCGGCCCGCACGCGGGACGTCGAGTCGAGGCGGCTGACCCCGGCGGCGCGGTCTCGGCGGTGATACCACCGGACCGGGCAATCGGCTGCGTGGTGTACTGCTCGGCCGAGATCGAGGCACCCGGAGTCATCCGGCACGTCGAGGGCACCCGGTTCTCCGTCGGGGAGCCAGACGGCAGCATCTCCGAACGCTGCACGGCTTTCAGCAAGGCGATGATCGCCGGCGGCCTTAAGTGCCCGGTGGAGAAGGACCTGCGCGCCGACATCTGGCTCAAGCTGCTCGGCAACGTGGCCTTTAACCCGGTCAGCGTCCTCACCCGGGCGACGATGGGCGAGATCGCCGCCCATCCGGGTTCCCGCCAGCTGGTGCTGGCGATGATGCGCGAGACCGCCGAGATCGCCGCCCGCCTCGGCAGCCCGCCCAAGATCTCGGTCGAGCGCCGCTTCGACGGGGCCGCCAAGGTCGGCGATCACAAGACCTCGATGCTGATGGACTTCGAGGCCGGCAAGCTACTGGAGACCGGCGTCCTGCTCGGGGCGCCCGTCGAGCTCGCGCGCCTCACCGGCGTGCCCGCCCCCAGCCTGGAGATGGTACACGCGCTCATCGACCTGCTAACCAGGGGCTGCTGACGTGGAGATCCGAAATGGCGCCAGGGAGAATGCTACCTACGGTGCACCCGCAGCCACAGGAACAGCAGCGCTAGCGGAAGTACCAAGCCGCCGATGCCGTAGATGACGAACGCGGTCACGGTGTCGATGTGGTTGACCAGCCATCCGAAGTTCTGGCCGAAGAACCCGGTGACGAACGTGAGGGGGAGGAAGACGGTGGCCAGGATCGTCAGCTGCTCAATGGTGGAATTCTGGCGAAGGCTGATCTGCGTCTGCTCGACGGAGATGACCGCCATGTTGGCCTGCAAGACCGCGGCGAGCAGGTCGCGCTGGGCGACGACCTCCTCGTTGACCAGGAGCAGGTGGTCCTGGACGTCACGCAGGTACGGCTGCAACTGCGGGGCATCGGTCATCCGCTGGACGGTGGTGACCACGGCGAGCAGCGGGTGGACGGCCCGGTAGAAGTCGGTGGCCTCACCGCGCAGCGAGTAGATCCGCTCGGTAGGAGCGGCGGTCCCGGAGAACACGGTGGCCTCGATCTGGTCGATGTCGTGCTCGAGCCCGGCGACGACCGGCTCGTACCCGTCCACCACCTGGTCCAAGATCGCCCACAGGGCCGACACGCTGCCCTCGGCGAGCAGTTCGGGCCGCTGCTCCAGCCGCTGCCGGGCCCCGCGCAGCTCGCTCGCTACGCCCCGCCGCACGGTGATCACGAAGTTTGGGGCTAGGAAGACGCTGATCTGGCCGAACTCGACTTCCTCGGCGTCGTCGTCGTAGTGGGCGGTGCGCAAGATGACCAGCCGGACATCGCGGTCGTAAGATTCGATCTTCGGCCGCGCATGGAGGTTCTGCGCGTCCTCAATCGCCAGTTCGTGCAGGCCGAAGGTCGCCCGGACCTGGGCAAGCTCCTCATCTCCCGGCTCGAACAACCCCAGCCACACGAACCCGCCCTGCAGGCAGCGGACGGCGGCTTCCTCGAGCGCGACCGGGCCATCGTCGCGCCGGCGGCCATTCTGGTAGTGGGCACAGTCGATGATCATCCCGGGAACCTCCTCGCCGAACCGGGTCCGCGCATGCCGAGATGATCATCTCTCCGGCGGGTTACGACGTGGCCGGGGGCTGGTCGATCCGCACCAGGTTGCCGGACGGGTCGCGGACGGCGAAGTCTCGCGTGCCCCAGAACTGGTCGGCCGGCTCCTGCACGACGTCGGCGCCCGAGGCGCGAACCTTCTCGAAGGTGGCGTCGAGGTCGTCGGTGCGGAAGTTGACCCCGTTGAGTGCGCCCTTGGCCAGGAGGGCGGCGATCGCCTCGCGGTCGGCCGGGCTGCCGTGCACGTAGTTGGTCAAGACGATCGAGACGCCGGGCTGAGAGGGGGCGCCGACGGTGATCCACCGGAAGTCGTCGTTGGCGACGTCGTTGCGCAGTTCGAGGCCGAGCACGTCGCGGTAGAAGGCCAGCGCGAGGTCGGGATCATGGACTTGGACGAAGGACGTAGAGAGGCTGAGGTCCATGCACGCAACGTTAGCGATCTGCGGCTTCGCGCGCAGCCCCGGCCCTGCCCTGCGCGCGGCTGGGGCGGGTCAACTCCCTGGCGATGCAGCCGGGCACGCCCTTGAGCGGGCCGTGGTCACGGGCCCGGTAGGCCGTCGGCGTCTCGCCTACCAGCTCGGTGAAGCGCGCGCTGAACGAGCCGAGCGAGGTACACCCGACCGCCATGCAGACCTCGGTGACCGACATCTCGCCCAGGCGCAGCAGTGCCTTCGCCCGTTCGATCCGCCGGGTCATCAGGTAGGAATAAGGCGTCTCCCCGTAGGCCTCGCGGAACTGCCGCGAGAAGTGCCCCTCCGACATCAGCGCGACCCGGGCGAATACGGCGAGGTCAAGCGGGCTGGCGTACTCGCGATCCATCACGTCGCGGGCGCGACGCAAGCGCGCGAGGTTGGCGAGCTGCTCCGAAGTCACGATGCCAGCGTAACGCGCGAGCTACCCGCCAAGCAGCCGCGCGAACGGCCGCCAGCACGCGGCCGCGCCGGCCGACATGACGGGGCATGTACAGGGGCCCGCCGATCACGTTCTTTACGCCACCGGAACATACTGGGGCGATGGAGGCCGGGGAGTCGCTTGAGCGTGTCTACCGGGCGGAGGCGACCCGGATCCGGGCCGCCCTCGCGGCGCGCACCGGTGACGTCGGGCTCGCCGAGGACGCGGTGCAGGACGCGCTGGTGGAGGCGATCGAGCACTGGCCGCGGGACGGGGTCCCCGCTAACCCCGCGGGGTGGCTGGCCACCACGGCGCGCCGCAAGGCCGTCGACCGGCTCCGCCGGGTCAAGGCCGGCCAGGACAAGCTGGCGCTGCTGTCCGTCACCGAGTCATGGGCGCTGCCGGAGGAGGCCGGGGAGCTGGGCCGGTGCGAGGGCGGGGAACCCGGCCGGCTGGCGGATGAGGAGCTGCTCGGCCTGGTCTTCGCCTGCTGTCATCCGGCGCTGCCCCGGGAGGCGCAGGTCGCGCTGACGCTGCGCGCCGTGTGCGGCCTGTCGGCCGGCCAGATCGCGTCGGCCTTCCTGGTCAGCGAGCCGACGATGAGCCAGCGGCTGCTGCGGGCGCGCAAGCTGCTCAGCGAGGCCGGCGCGCCCGTGCGCGTCCCTGACCCCGACGACCTCGCCGACCGGCTGGCGGGAGTGCTGTCGGTGGTCTACCTGGTGTTCAACGAGGGGTACCTCGCCAGCTCCGGCCGCGAGCCCGCCCGCCGGGACCTCGCGGCGCAGGCCATCGCGCTGACCCGGACCCTGCACCAGCTGATGCCGCGGGAGCCGGAAGTGCTCGGCCTGCTGGCGCTGCTCTTGCTGCACGAGTCGCGCGCCGCCGCCCGGTTCGACGGCTGGGGGCGGCTCATCCGCCTGGCGGAACAGGACCGGACGCTGTGGAACCGGGGGCTCGCGCAGGAGGCGATGGCCATCTTGGACCGCGCGATCGGGTTTCATCGCGCCGGGGCCTACCAGGTGCAGGCGGCGATCGCCGCGCTGCACGCGCAGGCCCCCGGCTACGAGCAAACCGACTGGCGGCAGATCCGGCTGCTGTACAGCCGGCTGTACCAGCTGGCGCCGTCCCCGGTCGTGCTGCTTAACCGGGCGGTCGCCACCCGTTACGCCATCGGCCCGGAGGCGGCGCTGACCGAGGTGGAGCCGCTGGCGGCCGACCTCGATGGCTATCACCTATTCCACGCGCTGCGCGCCACCTTGCTGGCCGCCGTCGGCCGGGCCGATGAGGCGCATAGCGCCAGCGAGCGAGCGCTCGCGCTGGCCGCCAACCCGGCCGAGCGCGAGCTGCTCACCCGCGGTCTTTCCCTCTAACGGGAACGGCCCCGAGCTGGTTCTCAGCCCATCTCGAGGACTGGGCGGACCTCGATCGTGATCCAGCCGCGGTCCACGCCCGGCCAGGTCTTCGCGATGTCGACGGCCTCGTCGGCCGAGTCAGCGTCGATCACCGAGTACCCGCCGAGCGCTTCCTTGGTCTCGATGTAGGGCCCGTCGGTGACGCTGGACCCGCGCACGGTCTTGGCGGTGTCCGCCCCCTGCAGCTGGTGGCCAGCCTCCAGCTTGCCGGTCGCGCCCCACTTCTCATACCAGGCGCCCACCTCGGCGTACCAGGCGTTGTATTCCGGGGTCCCGGGCGCTGGCTCGGCCGGAGTGTCCAGGATGAGCAGTACGTACTTCACGTTCGTCTCCTCGTCTTCCGCAGGTGCACCCCCGTCGGGCGCCCCTCATCCACTCCACGAATGATGGCCCGCCGGATCCGACACGGAGCCGTAAAAAAATCGTTGCAGAGCATGCTTCCTGCAATACGAGAATGACCTTGGCGAGAAACGACGAGGTGATCAGGTTGAAGTAGACCCCGCCCAAGTCGGCGCGCAGCCGGCCGGCTCGGCTGAGCCGGTAGGAGTCGGTGACGCTGGTGAACGATCACGAGCAGCGCGGACATCTGGATGACCTGGGAAAAGGCCGCCCGGTTGACCGGGCGGCCCTCCCGCTGCCATGCACACCCGCGCGAGTACATGACAGGCCTGTGGGGCGAAGGGGCAGCGACAGGTTGATGCTGCCGATGTTCAGGCGCCTCCCCTTCGAAGGAAACTGCCACGGACCTGATGAGCGTTCGCCACGCGCCTCGTGTTGCCGTTTGCTAACGCACATTGTGTACGGTCATCAACGTACAGTACGATCTCGGAACAGTCAATGGTGAGCGGTCGCGGGCGTCGGCTCACCGGGGTGAAGGGGTGGGGCGCCTTAGGTGAAGACGGGTTAGGTTGGTGACTATGACTGCGCATGCCGCAGACGACAGGGGTGGTGTGCCCGAAAGCCAAGGGGACCCTGCGCCGCGTGAGCATGCCGTCAACCCCCTTCAGCGCCTGATCCAGGAACGGCTACGCGAGCGTGGCTGGTCCTACGGCGAAGTGGCCCGGCGCGGCGGGCTGCCCCGGTCCACCGTCTACACGCTCGCCACCACGCGAAACCTGGTCCGGCCGCCGCGCCCGGCTACCATCGACGCGCTCGCCAGGGGGCTGGACGTCCCGGTGTCCGCGGTGCGCGCGGCCGCTGCCGAATCGACCGGCCTGCACTACTACGACGAGGCCGGCGGCGAGCAGCGGCAGGCGAACGACCGGGAGCGGGACCTGCTGATCGCCAGCATCGACGAACTGTCCGCCGAGGACCGGCAGCACGTGGCGGCGCTCGTGGAGTCGCTGCGCAGCCGGACCGCGCGGGACCGGGGCGCCTCCCCGCGGGGGGAAGCTCCCCGGTAGTCATCGCGGACCGGCTCATTCCAGCGGCCAGTTCGCGGGTACGCCAAGGTGGCCGGCCAGCACCTCGTAGGTGTCGTCGGGGAGAACCAGGCGAGCGGCCCGCAGGACGGCCCGCGGATCCTCGCCGGGCGGGGTGAGCACGTAGACGGTGTCGTCGGCGGTGCTGTAGGTGACGATGAGCCGTTCGTGGTCGGCCAGCACGATACGGGCCTTCTCGACGGCCTCCCGGGCTTCGCGGCCCCGGCGGCGCCTGCGGCCGACCATGATGGCCCGCTCGCTGAGGAACGCGATCCCGATGAGCAGCCCGGCCGATAGCAGCAACGTCTCCAGCCACCGCGGCAGTCGCGTGGCCGCGGGCCGCGTCACCACCGGCCGGGGCGGGTTGGCGGCTCGCGGTGACTGGGCGCTAGCCGGTGGCGGTGTCGTAATCGGGGATGGGGCCGTAGCCGGGGATGGGGCCGCGGCCGGTGACGAGGCGTGGCCGGAGGGATGGGCGGTAGCCGGAGCGGAAGGCCGGGGCTGAGCCGGGGCCGGTCGCTGGTGGCCCTGCCCCGTGCCCGGCGCGGCCGGGACCGTGCCCGGCGCGGAGGCCGCCAGCCGTGGAGTGACCAGGATGGCACCCGGCCGGAGCAGGTTCGGGTCGGGTCCGATGGCCCGCCGGTTGGCCACGTACAGCGCCGGCCAGCCGCCGGGCACGGCGAGCCGGCTGGCGATGCCAGACAGCGTGTCGCCGACGGTGACGGTGTACCGCACTGATGCGCGCGGCCCGGGCAGGACCAAGACGGTACCGGGGCGGATGACATTCGGGTTGGCCCCGATTCGCGGCCGGTTGGCCGCGTAGAGCGCCTGCCAGCCGCCGGGTACGGCGAGCGCGCCGGCGATGGCGGACAGGGTGTCACCCGGCCGCACGACGTACTTCGCGGTGTCGGTGGCCTTGGGGGCCGTCGCTCGCGGCGTGGTCATGCTAACGCTGCTGGCCAGGGTGACCTGGGTGATGCTATTCGCGATGCGGTGGTTCGCCGGGGCGGGGCGGACAGATCCCATCATGCCTGCCGCCATCACGGCGGGCAGGATGCACCCGGCGAGCACCACGCACGCGGACTTCGTCCACTTGTGCACTGTGGTGTTGCTTTCCTTCCTTGGGGATCAGCGTCGAACGCTGGGGCTCGACGCCGGATGGCACGAACCAGGGGGAAGGAAAGGACTTAAGCCGGTGAGACTTCCGGCAGATAGGAACGCCAGATCGCTGTGGAATCGCCGTGGCGCTCCAGCCACAGCAGCAAGAGCGCGAGCATGGTCATGGCCGAGGCGGCCACGCTTCCGACGGTGCCGCCGCCGTTACCGCCCAGGCCACTGCTGCCGCCGGGAACTCCCGGGCCCGTCGGCCCGGCCGGGCTCGCGGGTCCGCCCGGGCCGCCCGGAGCCTGCGGCACCGGCAACGGCGCCGAGGAGTCGCGCTGCTGGCCGGCTGTCGCCCGTGCTGGCTGGACCGAAGAGTGCGCGGAGGCCGCCCCGGGCGTGCTGGCCGGGAGCTTGGCGGCGGTCCCGGTGGCCGGGCCGTGCGGCTGGGAGGCGACCGGCGAGCCGGAAGTCGTCCCGCTCACCGTTCCGCCCGACGGTGCCTGACCGGCGGGCGGCGCCGTAACCGGCGGGAGGACCGGCGACGTAACCGGCGCCAGGACCGGGGCGACTGCGGTGGTGACCGGCGCCAGGACCGGTGCCACGGCCTGGGTAACGGGCGCGACGACCGGAGCGACGGTGGTGGTGACCGGCGCGACCACTGGCGCTACGGCCTGCACGACCGGGCCGACTGCGGTGGTGACCGGCTGCACGACGGGGGCGACGGCCTGCACGACGGGGGCGACTGCGGTGGTGACCGGCGCGACCACCGGGGCGACGGCCTGCACGACCGGGGCGACTGCGGTGGTGACCGGCGCGACCACTGGCGCTACGGCCTGCACGACCGGGGCAACGGTCTGCGTGACCGGCGACGCGGCCTTCGTGACGGTCGACGCGACCGGGGTCACGCTGGAGGTCGCCGGGGCCACGGACTTCGTCGCGGTGCCGGCCACCGGGGCCACCGTGCTCGTGACCGGCGCCGTGGCCTTGGTCACGGTGCTCGTGACGGGCGCGGTCGCCTTGGTCACGGTGCTCGTGACCGGCGTGACTGCCGCAGTCGCGGTGTGAACGACGGAGGTGGCCGGGCTCGTTGCGGCCGTGCTGGTCGTGGTCGTGCTGGTCGTGCTGGTTGTCGCGGTGCTCGTCGCCGCCGGGGGCGGAGCCGGAGTCGTCGCCTTGGCAACGGTGGTAACCGCCGAGGAGGCGGTCGAGGTCACCGCGGAGACGGCGGAGGTCAGCCCGTTACCTGAGGGACTCTGGTCGGCGGTCGCAGCGTCCGCGTGCCGGGAGAACACGATCAGCAGGAACAGTATCCCGGCAGCGCCGATCGCGAACTGCGCCGCCCGCCGGGCGACGCGTCGCATGATCGGGCGCGGCATCACGAGCTCCCCACTTACCGGGAAACCGATTATCAAACACACAAGGCGCACTACTGTCCGGCCATCACCGTACAACTTCGCCGGCTACTCACGCAACGACCACGCCGGCATCGGCCGTGGAAAGAACGGGGGCCGGATCCCGGCGAACCACGTGCCGGACTCTGTGCTGGAGCAGGCGGGCCTGGAAGAATCGGGCTCGTGAACCTCATGGACGCGACCCTCGTGGTCTTCACCGAGTCGGCCGGCCACCCGGCCGTGGCCCAGCTCGCGCGGTCGGCCTACGAGCGAATGGCGAACGGCGAGGAGGTCGGGTACCAGGTCCTGGATGACCTGATCGGCCAGGCCAGTGGCAAGGGGGTCCTGCGGGCCATGAAGGGCAAGTATGACCCGGTCGCCTTCGACGCGATCATCATGCCGATCCTCGCCGAGATCGGCCGCACCAAGCCGATCCGGTCAAGCCGCCCGCAATGGCATCCGACCCCGGGCGCGGACCCCCTCGCCTGAACGTCGGCTAGCCACCGAGCTCGGCGCGGAGCAGGGCCGCCGCGTCGGCCATGGCGCGCATCTTGCCGTTGGCGGTATCCCGCGGGATGTATTTCATGCCGCAGTCGGGGGCGAGCACGACGCGCTCGGCCGGGACGTACGGCAAGGCCCGCCGCACTCGCTCCGCCACGACGTCAGCGGTCTCCACGGCCGGATCGCTCAGGTCAATGACGCCGAGGATCACCGTCTTGCCGTCCAGCGCGGTGAGCACCGACGTGTCCAGGTTGGACTGGGCCGTCTCGATCGACACCTGGTCGACGTCGCAGGCGGCCAGCTCCGGCAGGAACGAGTACCCGGCCGGCCGCTCGTGGATGATGGCGGCGTACCCGAAGCACAGGTGCAGCGCGGTCGTCCCGGTGATCCCGTCCAGGGCCCGGTTGATCACCTTGACCCCGTACTGCTGCGCCTCGGCGGGCCGGGCCTGCAGGTAGGGCTCGTCGAGCTGGACGATGTCGGCACCGGCGGCGAACAAGTCGCGGATCTCCTCGTTCACGGCCTCGGCGTAGCCAAACGCCAGCGCCTCCTTGCCGCCGTAGTAGTCATCCTGGGCTTGCTGGGCCATCGTGAACGGGCCGGGGACGGTGATCTTGATGGACCTGGCAGTTGCCGCGCGCAGGAACTTCACGTCATCCGCCTCGACCGCGTGCCGTCGCCGGATGGGACCGGTGACCCGGGGCACCGGGTTGGGGTGGCCGCTGCGGTCCAGCGCGGTTCCCGGGTTATCGATGTCAACGCCGTCCAAGGCGGTCGCGAACCGGTTGGAATAGCTCTCCCGCCGGATCTCGCCGTCAGTGATGATGTCCAGGCCCGCGTCCTCCTGCGCGCGGATGGCGATCATCGTGGCGTCATCTTGCGCCTGGGCAAGGTAATCCGGGGCGACGCGCCACAGCTCACGGGCGCGCACCCGAGGCGGGAACCGGCCGGCCAGCTTGGACCGGTCGATCAGCCATTCCGGCTGCGGATAGCTTCCAACAAGTGACGTAGGCAGCAGCATGAGATGCACGTTACGCCCGCCGCTCTAGCGTGTATACCGTGCCATCCCCAAATCGAAGCCCCCGCCGCCGTGAGCCGGGAAGTCCCCGGGTGGTGCCCGTGCCCCGCCGCGCACGCTCGCGGATGCGGGACTAGCTTTGGCGTTATGACCGGGAACGATGAGGAGCATCCGGGTGCCGCCCGCATCCTGGCGGCCATCGCGGCGCTGCATGCCCGGCTCGACGCCATCGAGGCTACCGGCCGCCGTGAACTCGGTGAGGTCGGCGGCCTGGCCGTCCGCTCGGTGCCCGCGTGGTGCCGGCCGACCCAGGGGGAGGCCCGCTGGCAGGTAGCGCTGGTCACCGCGGCGGCCATCGCGCTGCAGCTGCCAGTGCCCGGCCGGCTGGACCTCGTGCGGCCGGCCTGGGTCCTGCCCGCCGTACAGGGCGCGCTGCTACTGGCGCTGGTGGTGGCCAACCCGCACCGGATCAACCGGGAGTCCACCGCGCTGCGCATGCTGTCCCTGTCGCTGGCCACGCTGCTCAGCCTCGCGAACGCGTGGGCGGCGGCCGCGCTCGTCAACCAGCTCGTGCACGCGAAGGGGATCGGCAACTCCGCGTCCACGCTCGATAGCCCGGCCCCGCTGCTGGTCACCGGCGGCGCGATCTGGCTGACGAACGTGATCGTGTTCGCGCTGTGGTACTGGGAGTTCGACCAGGGCGGACCGGTCGCTCGCGCGCTGGGGACCGCCAGGCGCACGCCAGACTTCCTGTTCCCGCAGATGACGCTGATCGACGACCCGCGCCTGGTGCGCAAGGACTGGGAGGCGTCCTTGACCGACTACCTGTACCTGGCGTTCACCAACGCCACCGCCTTCAGCCCGACCGACACCATGCCGCTGTCGCGCTGGGCGAAGATGGCGATGACCCTGCAATCAGTGGTGTCCCTGGTGACCGCCGCCCTGGTGATAGCCCGCGCCGTCAACATCTTCCGGTAACCGCCCGAGGCTCGCGCTAGTGGCGGCCTAGTGGATGATGACGCCGCGGATCAGCTGGCCGTCGTCGAGGTCGGCGTACCCCTGGTTGATCTCCTCCAGCGCGTACCGGCGGGTGATGAGCTCCTCCAGCTTGAGCTGGCCCGCCCGGTAGAGCCCAAGCAGCCTCGGGATGTCGTAGAGCGGGTTGCACATGCCGAACACGTGCCCCTGGATGCGCCGCTGCCAGCCGACCACCGAGCCGTTGGCGGCCAGCTGGATCTGCTGCTCGGAGCTGCGGCCGACCGACGTGATGGTCACCTGGGCGCCCTTGCCGACGATCGCCGCCGCCTCCTGGACGACCTCCGCCGACAGCACGCCGACGGTGATGATGGCGTGGTCGGCGAGTTGCCCGCGCGTCAGCTCCACCACCGCCTCCTGCGCCTGCCCGGCGCTGGCGAACACGTGCGTCGCGCCGAACGACAGCGCCGAGGACCGCTTGAACTCCACCGGGTCCACGACGATCACGTTCCCGGCCCCGGCGTACCGCGCGCCCTGGACGGCGTTGGTGCCGACCCCGCCCGCGCCGAAGATCACCACCGTCTGGCCCGCGCGCACCCCCGCCGCGTACACCGACGTGCCCCAGCCGGTGGGCACCCCGCAGCCGGCCAGCGCGGCCACCTCGAACGGGATGCCCCGGTCGATGGGCACGCACGAGTGCTGGGAGACGACGGCGTGCTGGGCGAACGTGCCCAGCATGCAAAAGCCGCCGAGGTCCGCCCCGCTGTCGTCGTGGAACCGGAACGTCCCATCGCTCATCATCCCGGTCATCATCTGCGCGCCGGAGTCGCACAGGTTCTGCCGCCCGGTCGAGCAGTAACGGCACGTGCCGCACGCGGGGATGAACGAGCAGACCACGTGGTCCCCGACGGCCACCCGGGTCACCCCGGAGCCGGCCGCCTCGATGACCCCGGCGCCCTCGTGCCCGCCGACTAGCGGCAGCCGCCCGGTGCTGTCCCCGGTGCGCAGGTGCTCGTCGGAGTGGCACATGCCCGCCGCCACGAACCGGATCCGAACCTCGCCCGGCCCGGGCTCGTCCAGCTCAAGCTCGGTGATCTCCCATGGCTTGCCCGGCTCCCGGATGACTGCTGCCCTGGTCCGCATGGTCGCGAACGTAACTTTGGGCTGCTGGCACTGTCAACCGGGTGGCCCTGTCAATGTGGTGCGGCCGCAACCCCGGGGGCGTGGTTCAGTGCGGGATTCCCGAGATCGCGTCCCCGACCCGGCCGAGGACGCCGGCGAGGGCGGCCTGGCGGGCGGACTCGGGACGCCCCTCCAGGCGGTCGGCCGCCCGGTACAGCGCGTACAGGCCGTGCACCCCGGCCCAGCGGGCCGGCTCAGGCTCCCACGCACGGCTGTGGTAGCCGACCCAGGGGAGCGCGGTCAGCTCCGTGGATTCGCCGGCCACCAGGTCGGCCAGCGTCCGGCCGGCCAGGTTGGCGGCCAGGACGCCGTGGCCGGAGTAGCCGCCCGCCCAGCCGAGGCCGGCCCCGGCGTCGAAGTTCACCGCCGCGCACCAGTCGCGCGGCACGCCAAGCACCCCTGACCAGGCGTGGTCCAGCTTCGCGGCGGAGGCGGCCGGGAACCGGAGGCGGATCAGCGCCTTGAGCGCCGCGACCGTCGCCGGGGAGGTCTCGCCGCGGTCATCGACCGCCGAGCCGAACCGGTAGGGCACGCCGCGCCCGCCGATCGCGATCCGGCCGTCGGCGGTGCGCTGCGCGTACATGTACGCGTGCGCCTCATCCGACATCGTCTCGCAGCCGGCCCAGCCGATCTCCTTCCACGTCGCGTCATCCAGCGGCTCGGTCACGACCATGGAGCTATTCATCGGCAGCAACGCACGGCGCGCGCCTGAGAGCCGGGCGGTGAACCCCTCGGTGCAGCGCAGCACCGCCCGCGCCCGCACGTCGCCGAAGACGGTCCGCGCGACGGCGCCGGGCCCCCCGGTCGCCATGCTCGGCAAGATCTCGGTGACCGGCGTCGCCTCGTAGATCACCACGCCCCGGCGCTCGGCGGCCGCCGCCAGCCCGGCCACCAGGGAGGCTGGCTGTATCCGGGCCGAGTGCGGCGCGAACAGGCCGCCCAGCGCCCCGGCGACGTTGACCCGCACCGCGAGGTCCGCCCGGGGCAGGAAGGCGAGCACGTCCTCGCCGTCACCCCACGCGCGAGCCTCCTCCAGGCTGGCGCGCTGCCGGGCGAGCTGAGCGGGCGTGGTCGCCACCGCCAGCCGCCCTCCGGCCACGAAGTCGCAGCTGATCTCCTCGGCGCCGCAGACGCGCTCGATCTCGGCCACCGTCGCCCGCAGGGCCGCTTCGAGCGCGCGCACCCCGGTGACGCCGGACGGCTGACGGGCGTACTTGTCGCGGGCGCCGATGCTCTCCGCGGTGACCCAGCCGCCGTTGCGACCGGACGCGCCGAAGCCGGCGAACGCCGCTTCGAGGACCACCACCCGCAGGTCGGGCCGGATGCCCTTCAGGTAGTACGCCGTCCACAGCCCGGTGTAGCCGGCTCCGACGATGCATACATCGGCCTCCTGCGGGCCGGGCAGCGATAGCCTCCGGGCCGGGAACCCGCCCAGTGCCCGCCACCACCAGGAAACTTCTCCGTTGCGCATGGGACGAAGGTATCGGAGCACGGTGATCAGGGAGGACTTCCGGGTAGCTTCTTTAATTATGCGACTTGGGGTCTTGGACGTCGGCTCTAACACCGTCCACCTGCTAGTAGTCGACGCCTACCCAGGCGCCCGCCCGCTGCCCGCCTTCTCTCACAAGGTCGACTTGCGGCTTGCCGCTCACCTGCTGCCCGACGACAGGTTGTCGGCGGCGGGCGAGGAACAGCTGGCCGAGTTCGTCCTCGAGGCGATGCGGATCGCCGAGGACAAGGGCGTGGAGGAGTTCCTCGCGTTCGCGACGTCCGCGGTGCGCGATGCCGTCAATGGCCTGGAGGTCCTGGCCCGGGTCCAGGCGCAGACGGGCACCCAGATCAGGGTGCTGTCCGGCGAGAATGAGGCGCGGCTGACGTTCCTCGCCGCGCGGCGGTGGTTCGGCTGGTCATCCGGGCGGCTGCTGGTCTTCGACATCGGCGGCGGCTCGCTGGAGATAGCGGCCGGCCAAGACGAGGAGCCGGAGGCGGCGATGTCGCTGCCGCTGGGCGCCGGGCGGCTGACCCGTGACTGGCTCACCGCCGACCCGCCGGCGGCGGGTGAGGTGCGCGCGCTGCGCAGGCACGTCCGCGCCGAGATCGCCCGCCACGCCGGGGTGTTCCTGCGCCACGGCGCGGCCGATCACGCGGTGGGCACGTCCAAGACGTTCCGGCAGCTCGCCCGGATCGCCGGGGCCGCCCCGTCCAGCGAGGGCTTCTACGCGAAGCGGTACCTCAAGCACACGGACGTGATCGTGTGGGCCGAGCGGCTGGCGGCCATGGATGACGTCGAGCGTTCCCGGCTGCCGGGGGTATCGGAAGGCCGCGCCGCCCAGATGGTGGCCGGCGCGATCATCGCCGACGCGGTGATGGACCTGATGGACGTCTCGCAACTGGAGATCTGCCCGTGGGCGCTGCGCGAGGGCGTCATCCTCAGGCGCCTCGACATGCTGGAAGGGAGCGCCGGCGAAGCGTCGGCGCCCCCTCCCGGGACTTCTGTTCGCTAGCCAGTTACGGCATCAGGCGGATGCCCTCGGTGGGCTCGTCGGGGTCGATCGTGCCCGTGCTCCGCCCGGAGTCCCGCAGCGAGTCCCGGTCCCGGTCCGCCGGGTCGCCGCGGCCCGGCCCGGACGCGAGCGTGCCCGGGCGCTGCGCAGTGCCCGCGGCCAGCGGGTTACCGGAACCCGGGCCACCCGACAGCGCGGAACTGTGCCGAGACGGCCCCGAAGACAGTGCCCCCGAAGACAGTGCCCCTGAAGACAGTGCCCCCGAAGACAGTGCCCCCGAAGACAGT
>JAICUO010000525.1 GCA_025935815.1 Streptosporangiaceae bacterium | reverse complement strand
GTACCGGTCGTCCTCGATCGCCACGATCGCCTGGAGCATGTACGGCGAGATGCGGTCATAAGACACCGGCTGCCGGTTCACCCCGTCGTACTTGATCCCCTTGCCGAGATCCACGCCGTATACATAGGTGATGAGGTGATTGTCCCGGTCGTAGATCGCCGACCGCTGCGGGAGCGTGGTAGCGCTCAGGGAGGTCGAGGTGACCTTATCAGCGGTATTTCGCACCAAGATGCCGCTGGCGGCCACGACGGGCAGCAGCATGGCCGCGCAAAGCACGCCCGCCAGCCCTGCCATCAGGAGCAGGCGCCCAACGGCGCTCACCCTGCTTGATCCCCACCCCGATACCCAGTCCCGAAGCTGCACGCGTCAAGCGTACGCGGGGGCGCAAGGTACTACGGCGACAGAGCGCTCGGCTAGTGCAGCATGCTGCCATTTCCATCACTCTGGGGGCCTGGCCGCACTCGGTACGTGACTATGCCCATGCATGTCTATAGTCCGAAAGGACTATCTGCGAAATAGCCATCATGGGGCTTGGCAGCGAGGGCCGAACTTCCGTAAGTTGCTTTGTCACGAAGTGATAAACCGTGGGCTGGTGGCCGCACACCCTCACGGCAGCAATCCCGTCGATGAAGACCGCCCGAGCATCCGTATGTTCGGCGATCGATCAAGAGGAGTTGGGCACATGTGGATCACTGACTGGACCACACGCGCCGCCTGCAAGGGGACCGACCCGGACGAGCTTTTCGTCCAGGGTGCGGCCCAGAACCGCGCCAAGCTCATTTGCCGGGGTTGCCCGGTCCGTACCGAGTGCCTTGCGGACGCGCTCGACAACGGCATCGAGTTTGGTGTCTGGGGCGGAATGACCGAACGCGAGCGGCGGGCGCTGCTTCGCCGTCGTCCCGACGTCACATCATGGCGCGAGCTGCTGGAGCGCGCGCGTGACCGCTACGAGCGCCAGGACATCGACGACCTGGTCGCCGGCTCGGCTGGCTGAGGCTCCGCTAGCCACGAAGGGCCGCCTCCCGCACGGGCTTTGTGCTAGCCGGTGACGGGATGAACGGATTACCTCCCCAGCCCCGCAAGATCTTTGGCAAGGCGACGAAGCCCCTTGAGATCGTGCACGTCTACCGGCAATGCCGCGACCTCCGCGACGGGAACGGCCGGGTGAGCTGACGTGAACGCGCCGGCCACCCGCTGCTCCCGCTCGCTGAGCGTCATGCGCTCCGCGTGCAAGCGCAGCGCCGCGACCGCGACTTGATGTCCGTCCGGTTCCAGGGTTCCTGCTTCCAGGGTCTCCGCCGCGGCCAGTGAGCGCGGGGCGGACAGCCGGGAGGCCGGCAGGCGGTGCACCCGGTTGAGGATGAGCCCGGCCAGTGGCATGCGCTCCTCGCCGAGGCGCTCAACGAAGTACGCCGCCTCGCGCAGCGCGTCCGGCTCGGGCGCGGCCACCACCAGGAATGCCGTGCCCGGGGCCTGGAGCAGCCGGTACGTCGCATCCGCTCGTTCCCGGAAGCCGCCGAAGAGCGTGTCGAAGGCCGTGATGAATGTCTGCGCGTCGCGCAGCAACTGGCCGCCGAGCAGCTTGGTGAGCGCGCCGGTCATCATCGTGAACCCGGCGTTGATCACCTTGGTGAACGGGCGCCCAGCCCTGACCGGGCTGGCCAGCAGCCGGATGAGCCGGCCGTCGAGGAACCGGCCGAGCCGCTCCGGCGCGTCCAGGAAGTCCAGCGCCGACCGGCTGGGCGGGGTGTCGACGACGATCAGGTCCCACTCATCGGAGCGGCGCAGCTGGCCGAGCTTTTCCATGGCCATGTACTCCTGCGTGCCCGCGAAGCTGGACGACAGCGACTGGTAGAACGGGTTGGCCAGGATCTGCGCCGCCCGCGCCGGGTCCGCGTGCGCCTCGACGATCTCGTCGAAGGTGCGCTTCATGTCCAGCATCATCGCGTGCAGGCTGCCGTTGCCGCCGGCCTCCACGCCCTCGACGCGCCGCGGCGTGTTGTCCAGCGAGGTCAAGCCCATCGACTGGGCCAGCCGCCGGGCCGGGTCGACGGTGAGCACGCATACCTGCCTGCCGCGCTCGGCCGCCCGCAGCCCGATGGCCGCCGCTGTCGTCGTCTTGCCGACGCCGCCAGAGCCGCAGCAGACGATGATCCGGGTTCGCCGGTCATCGATGAGCCGGTCGATTTCCAGTCGCGGCGGTGTCGCGCTCATGCCGCCCCCTGGTCCCGCAGCTCGGCCGCCAGCCGGTGCAGGGCGGCCAGGTCGATGCCCTCGGTGATCAGCGGCAGCTCGTAGATCGGCTGCCCGGCCGCGTCGAGCTCGGCGCGCTCCCGGTCTTGCAGCTCGACCCGGTCGGCGTGCTCGGCCAACTCGGCCGCGAGGTCCGCGGCGAGCTGGCCGGTATCGCCAAGTCCGGCCGCCGCGAGCGCCGCGGCGAGCGCGGGCAAGTCCGGGGCCTGATGGAGGTCGCCAGCGAGCAGCGCCGGGCGCGCCATGTTGACGATCACCCCTCCAACCTGGATCCCCTTGATCTTGCGGAGCTCGGCTATGCCGTCCAGAGTCTCCTGCACCGGCATCTCCTCCAGCG
This sequence comes from Streptosporangiaceae bacterium, assembly GCA_025935815.1. Taxonomy (GTDB): domain Bacteria; phylum Actinomycetota; class Actinomycetes; order Streptosporangiales; family Streptosporangiaceae; genus Trebonia. Next base: position 3,009 of record JAICUO010000525.1, on the reverse strand, counting down.
TGCAGACGAAGTGCACGGCCGTCTGCGGGGAGCGGATGACGTTCGCGACCGTGTCGGCGTGCGCGCGGACCGGCCCGACCTTGGCCAGGTCGGAGACCTCGGTGGTCACGTTGAGGAACCGCCCGATCCGCCCGGTGGGCGGGGCGTCCATCACGACGGCGTCGTAGACGTAGCGGCTGCCCGTCCCCGCGACCCGGCGCCTGGCCGCCTCGGTGGCCTTCCCGGTGACCAGCACGTCGGACAGCCCCGGCGCGATCGCGGTCGCGAAGTCCACCATGCCCACCCTGGTGAGTGCCTTCCCGGCGCTGCGCATGCCGTAGAACATGGCGAGGTAGTCAAGCAGCGCGCCCTCGGGGTCGATCGCCAGCGCGTAGACGTCGCCGCCGGGCCTGCTCGCGTTGCCGTTGCCGCCCTGGCCAATGGCGATCTTGCGCTCGGCATAAGGCAGCGGGGGGCTGTCAAAGAGCCGCGCGATGCCCTGTCGGCCCTCCACCTCGATGAGCAGCACCTTGCGTCCGCTGCCTGCCAAGGCCAGTGCCAGGGCCGCGGCCACCGTTGTCTTGCCGGTGCCGCCCTTGCCCGTCACGACGTGCAGCCGCACCCCGTCCCAGTCGGTGTCCCTCGCGGTCATGCGCTCAAAGCCCCTGATCGATTCTCACATGACGCCCTTGGCGTGCTAACTCGGGACGTCATTACGTGAGGCTAGCCTCTGCGGTCCCCTGCACGCGCCGATCCGCGTTAGGCTGAGCGTAGTTGTCCATAAGGAGGCGACCAGATATGGCCGGCGTCGTGACAATCATCGTGATCCTGGTCATAGCCGCGCTTATCGCGGCTGCGCGCTCGATCAAGGTGGTCCAGCAGTACGAGAAGGGCATCATCTTCCGCTTCGGGCGGGTCCTGCCCGAGGTTCGCGGTCCGGGCCTGCACTTCCTGCGCCCGGTGGGCGACCGCATGCAGAAGGTCAACATGCAGATCATCGCCTTCCCAGTGCCCGCCCAGGAGGGCATCACCCGGGACAACGTCTCGGTCCGGGTCGACGCGGTCGTCTACTTCCGGGTGGTCGACGCGATCAAGGCGACCATCAACGTGCAGGACTACATGTCAGCGGTCTCCAACCAGGCCCAGACCTCGCTACGGTCGATCATCGGCCAGTCCGAGATGGACCAGCTGCTGGCCGAGCGCGAGACCGTCAACCGTGAGCTTCGCCGCATCATCGATGAGCCGACGGAAGAGCCGTGGGGCGTCCGCGTCGAGCGCGTCGAGATCAAGGACGTGTCGCTGCCCGAGGGCATGAAGCGCTCCATGTCCCGGCAGGCCGAGGCGGAGCGGGAACGACGTGCCCGCATCATTACCGCCGACGGTGAGTACCAGGCCTCCAAGCGCCTCGCCGCGGCGGCCAACGTGATGGCCCGCGACCCCGCCGCCTTGCAGCTCCGGCTGCTGCAGACGGTCGTGGAGGTAGCCGGGGAGAAGAACAGCACCCTGGTGATGCCAGTTCCGGTGGAACTGCTGCGGTTCTTCGATCGTGCCGCCGGGGGCATCGCCGCCGCGGGCGACGCGCCGGCCGCCGAAGACGCGCCTGATTCCGAGCCTGAAGACCTCGGTGACGCCGAGGTCGCCGCCGCCGAGGCGGCCATCTCCCACACCCCGGCTCCCGCGCTCGGCGAGTCCGCCGCCGGCGTTCCCGAGCTCACGCCCGGCACCACCCAGCTCGCGGACTCGGTCATCTCCGGCACGGAGACGCCATCGGACGCGACGACCGCGGCCGTCCCGCGATCGCGGTCAGATGCGACACCCGACGCCGCCCCCGCCCCCGGGACTGACGAGGGGACCGACGGCGAGGCAGCGACCGCTCGGGTGGGCCGCCCCCGCTCCGGCGGCAGCCGGTCATCCGCCAGCACCCGATCGGGCACCAGCTCGCGCCCAGCTCCCGGATCCCGTTCCCGCGGGAACGGCTCCGACACCGACACCCCGTAAAGCCCAAAACGCTCCCCGCCACCCGGACCGCAGCGATCCAGGCGTCCATACCCCCGCCCACGTTCACCGGTCGCTGCGGTCACGAGCCTTGCAGCCTGCATCCCGCGGATGCGGCTAATGCCGATGGTGCCCGGAACTCGCGTCGCTAGGAGCCTCGGGGCCACCGGAACGGCCATTGGCCTGGGGTCGGGAACCCGCTCGCGCGGGAATGGCTCAAAAACCGACACGCCGTTATCCCCGAATCGCCCCTCGCCGACCCGGGCAGGCGTATCAGGCATTGCGCCCTGAGCTGGGCGAAGTGTAATATCCGCCGCAAATAAGGCCTGGCCTGGGGGGTTTGACGTGGCGGGAAACGTGCTTGGCGTGCCCGGATTTCCGAGATTTTCGCGGTCACGGAGCAAGTCACAGTCGCCTGGCGTGCGTAGGCGACTGCGGATAGCCGGCTCGGTCGTGCTCCTCGCCCTTGGTCTGCTGACACTGCCGTTCTTGCAGCGCAGCGCCTACGCGGCGACAGTATCGGACAGTTTCAACCGCGCGAGCGGTGGCCTTGGCGCGAACTGGACAACCGTTAGCGGTACCAGCGCCCCCCAGGTCGCGAATAACACAGCGCAGCCCGGCACCCCCGGAACGCTGAACAGCGCATACTGGAGCGCTAATACGTTTGGCAGCAACCAATATGCTGCGGCCAGTTTCCCAAACAGCTCGGGCAGTAATTACGGTCCCGCCGTCGCGGTGCGGCTCAGCAGCTCCAAGGGCTACATGCTCTGGTACGGGAACACGGCCAATACGGTCTCAATCTGGAGGATGGATAGCTCGTCCAGCTGGGTCCAGCTGAAGGCCAGCGCAAAGCTGACCATCACCGCGACTGACGCGTGGCAACTCCAGGCGGTCGGCTCCACGCTGACCGGCTACCAGAACGGCAAGCAGGTTGTCACGACGACCGACACGCGCTACACCACCGGCGCCCCCGGCATCTGGATGTTCTACGCGGCGAACCAGATCACCAACTGGTCCGGCGGCGACGTCGCCGCC
>JAICUO010000772.1 GCA_025935815.1 Streptosporangiaceae bacterium | reverse complement strand
GTCAAGGTCGCTGATGCGGCAATCGTGATCCTCAACGATGCCGTCAGCGCGAGTGACCAAGAAGACGTCGAGCGCTGGCTCATCGGGTACAACGCGCTGCTTGCCGCAGGTGACTATGGCCGGGTCCCGGCGGGCGCCCATGTCGACGACCCCGATGGCGCGGTCAAGCGGGCGCTCGCGCTGCCGGACCGGCTCCCCGGGGTTCAGCTCCCGTCGCTGGGCGACCTCGCCGCCTGGGCGCGGTCCGCGCCGCTGACTGCCCAGCTGGCGGCGCTGGCCGCCTGGCTGGGCACCGGGCATCCCGTCACCAAGGACGGTGACCTTCTCCCGGCCGACGCGGCCCAGGCGGCGCAGTGGCTGGGCGTCACCGCCAGCCAGCTGCGGTACCTGTGGGAGTACGCGCTCGGCGGGTACTGGGCCGAGATCACCGAAGGCGCCGGGGGCCAGGCGGTCGTGATGCCCGGCGAATCGGCGGCGGAGTGGGAAAGCGGCGAGCCGCACGGCGCCGGCCCGCACGGCGCCGGCCCGCACGGCAGCGGTTCGTTCGGCAGCGGTTCGTTCGGCACTGCCGAGGCGGCCGCGGCGACGCTCCGCTCGTGGTCGGCGACGCTGGCCGCCGTGCTGGCGGGGACCATGGACATCGCAGTGACGCTTGACCCGTCCGGCCTGGGCACCCTGAACGTCCAGGGCCTGGGATCGCTCGCCGCGCTGAAGCTCTTCTTGGCCCGGGGTGAGGGCGGCCTGCGCGCCGCCCGCGTTCGCGACCTGATCATGAACGGGGCCATCGGGGACCTGGCGTGGACCCGGGTGCGCCGTCAGCTCGATGCCCGGGCGCAGTCACCGGCCGACCCGGTGCGGGTCCTGGTGGACCAGCTGGCTGCCCTGCGGGCGGTGGAGCCCTCCCCGGCTGGCGAGGGGAGCGTCCGGCTTACCCCGCTGGCGCTGTACGCCCTGGCCGCGGAGCTGGCCGCCGCGGGAGTCGACGTTCCGGTGGTGCCCCCCGACCCCGCCGCGATGACCGCCGCCGACCTGGTGGCCCTGCACGGGGGAGTGCTGCCCGCCGAGTTCGAGGCCATCAGCGGCCACTGGATCGCCGTGCACGGCGGCCAGCGGGCGGCGATCGCGCTGCTCGGGTTCGCCGCCGACGCCGACGCCGCCGGCCGGCTGGTCGCGGTGGGCGTGGTGCGCGGCCTGGGCGAGGCCGCGGCCGTGGCGTGGCGGGAAGGCCTGAGGCGGCCGGAGATCCGGCCTTACGCGCGGATCGAGCTGGCACGGCTGGCGACGGAGCTGGCCGACAACACCATGCCGATGGTCTTGGAGCCCGATCCCGACGACCTCACCTGGCTGGCGACGGACCTGCTGGCCCTGGCCTGCGGCGAGGACGACCCGGACCCGGACCTGATCGCCGCGCAGTTCCGCGAGGCCGTCCCGGCCGGGGACGAGGAGTGGATCCTCAAGGTGATGTCGATGGGGTCGCACCCGGACGTGGTCCGGGTACTGACGGTCCTGGGCAAGCATCACCCCGACAAGCGGGTCGCCAGGGAGGCCCGCAAGGCCGCGCACGCGGCGTCAGCGCGCCGCGCGGCCGGGCACCGAGCCTCAAGGCAGTCCAGTCGCTAGTAGGCTCCGGTCATGGCTCACGACCACGGCCGCTCCGGCGACCATCACTCCCACGACCACGCTGATCACGCTGGCCATGAGGACCACGACGACGAGGACTACGAGGCCGAGGATGAGGTTGGCCTCAAGGAGGCATTCGGCCTGCCGGACGAGCTGCCGCCGTTGCGGCTGCCGCCGGACGCCGAGCTAGCGGAGGCCGCCCGCGCCGTCCCGATGCTCGCCGAGCTGGGGGCGCTGGCCGACTGGGTCGGCGACGGCCGCGCGATCGACGCTGACGCCGAGTTGTCCGCGGCGGAGCGGGCCGCCGCGGTGAGCGCGCTGAACGTGACCCCCGAGCGGTTCACGTTCCTGTGGAAGTACGCCGGCGGGGTCGACTGGATCGAGGAGACCGACGCGGACCGGGTGATCAGCGGCGAAACCGCCGAGCTGTGGCGCGGCGGTGACGACGAGGACGCGATCAGCGCGTGGGCCGCCACGTTCGCGGCCGTCTTGACCGAGGCCATGTGCGCGGCGGCCGCCGCAGGCGCCTCGCGTCCGGCGGACGTCGACTTCCACGTGCCCGGCGCGGGCCTGGCGCTGATGTTCTTCCTGGCCCGGCGGGAGGGGCTGACGGCCGAGGAGGTCAGCGAGATCGTCGAGGAGGGCCTGACGGCGGAGCTGCCCGCCCGTGCGCAGAAAGCCTGGGCCACCTGGCGGCAGGCGCACGGGGATCCCGCGGCGGTGCTGCTTGCCCAGCTCGCCGAGATCAGCGCGATCACCGCCCCGTCGGCCGAGGATGGCGCCATCCGGCTCACCCCGCTGGCGCTGCGCGAGCTGCGGCTGCAGTTCACCGACGCCGGGGTGGAGGTACCGCTGCTGCCGGACGCGCCCGGTGAGATGTCCGCCGCGCAGCTGGTGGCGCTGGCCGACGGGGTCAGTGACGACGAATTCGAGGCGGAGAGCGCCGCCTGGCTCGCCGCGCGCGGCCCCGGGGAAGCGGCGGCGGAACTGCTCGCGGTGGCGGCGTCGGCCGATCCGGCCAGCCGGCTGCTCGCGGTGGCGGTCACGACCGACCTGGGCGCCGCCGCCGAGACCGCCTGGCGTGAGCACCTGGGGACGCTGGAGCTGCGCCCGTACGCCAAGGTGGCGCTGGTCCAGATCGGCGGGCTGGCCGAGGGGGACCCGCTCCCGCCGGAACTGGAGCCCGATCCCGACGACCTGGCCTGGATGGCCACGGACCTGCTGGCCATCGTCTGCGATGACACCGACACCGACGCCGATGAGATCAGCGAGGCCTTCGCCGAGGCGCTGCCGCCGGACGGCGACCCGGCGGCCTTCCTTGACCTGATCTCGCGCGGCCCGCACCCGGCCGCGTTCATCGTGCTGGAGCACATCGGTGAGTACCATCCGGACAAGGCGATCAGCAAGGAGGCACGCAAGGTCGCCTACAAGGCCAGCATGCGCGCTGCCGCCCGCCAGCGGCCGCGCGGGCCGGGGGACACGCGCTGATGAACGGGCTGGCGGGCGTTGAGCACATCGTCGTGTTGATGCTGGAGAACCGCTCGTTCGACCACATGCTCGGCTACCTGTACGCCAGCGCCGGGAACGTGTCGCCCGCCGGGCACCCCTACGACGGGCTGACCGGCGCGGAGTCCAACCCGGGCGCGGGCGGCACGCCGGTCGCGGTGTTCCCGGTCACGCCGGCCACCCCGAACGCGTACTTCATGCCCGGCGCGGATCCTGGCGAGGGCTTCGCGGCCACCAACGACCAGTTCTACGGCAGCACCGCGGGGCCAACGGCGCCGGGCCAGGTGGCCGGCTGCCAGGGGTTCGTCAAGGACTACGCGTACACGCTCGGCTGGGAAGCGAAATCCGGCTGGTCGATCTTGCCTGGC
>JAICUO010000911.1 GCA_025935815.1 Streptosporangiaceae bacterium | reverse complement strand
GGCGGCGATCGCGAACACCAAGGCGATGATCGACCGCCACGGACGTGCCCGCGCATGGACCTTCGCGACCTGCGCGGACAGGTCAACCTGCGGCGCGTCTGGCAGGTGCATGGGGAACCTCCCGTCTCACCGATTACGGCTGCCTCGACCGACAACCGTACCGGGCAAGTCCGGAGGATATGGAACCGGCCGCGCGGGAGAAGAGATCCCGCGCGGCCGGGCCCCGCGCTGGGCGGCTACCCGCCGTCAGCGGTTGATCAGGCGGCGGCGAGCAGCGGCCGGCCGACGGGGACCTGGAGTCGGCCGCCGATGCCGTTGGCGACGCCCGCGAACGACGTGTACCAGGCGACGAGCGCCGTGAGGACGCCGACGTACCCGCCGAGCTGCACCGTGCCCGTACTGCCGGCGAAGTTGCCGATGAACAGGATGATCTCGGTGATCTCAAGGGTGAGGAACACCGCGAAGACCGCCATGTTCACCTGGGCGGACAGCAGCATCATGTACGTGTTGAAGATGGCGAACGCGAGCAGGATCCAGGCGATGTCGTGCTGGGCGGCGGCCGGGCTGGCGGCGGTGGGCGCGACGAACCGTGCCCACAGGAACAGGCCGATCCAAAAGCCGCCATAGGTCGAGAACGCGGTGGCGCCGAACACGTTCCGGTTGCGGAACTCCCACATGCCTGCTAGGAGCTGGATGAGCCCGCCGTACCCGAGCGCGTACCCGAGCCACGCGTCACCGGTCGCAGCGTTCATCCACTTCGCGTTGGCCGCCGAGAGCAGGAACGTGGTGAGGGCGAACGCCGCCAGGCCGAGCGGTGCCGGGTCGGCGATGGGTGACGCGGCTGCCGAGGGCTGAACGGCGGGCTGTGCTGTGCGGTCTTCGCTGACGCTCATATTGCCTCCGAGCTTCCCTGCCCGGGCGCAGGCCTGGAACTCTCTGCCGGTGAAATCCCGGGCACTTTATGCCCTAAGCGTAACGCGATATCATCAGCAGTGCCAGATTCTTATTATCTGCCACTACTGGTACGTAACTTATAAGAACTGGTTAAGGTCGACGCGTGGCAGTGGCGGCCGTCCGGACCAGCCAGATCTCGGCGGGCGGCGCGGCCTCGCGGGCGTGGCGCCGTGATTGGGGCCAGCCCGCTAATCGCCGGGCCGGGCCGGCCGGGCGTCAGGGCGCGGCGTCCGCGTCCTCCAGCGCGGCGGGCCGGTTGCCGGCCAGGAACCTGCTCAGGCCGGCCCGGGTGGCCACGACGATGACCCGGTCGCCCGGCGTCAGCTGGTAGCCGCGGCTGGGCTTCCAGTCGTACCGGGTGGCCCCTTTGGCCTGCAGCGCGAGGGTACGCGCGAGCCCGTCGGTCTCCAGGTCCACCAGCCGCTTGCCCACCAGGTCGGCGTCCGGCTCGACGCGGACGTCGCAGATCAGCAGCACGTGCCGTCCGACGGCGATGGTGCGCAGGACCGCGTGCTCCAGCATGGCGACCGCGAAGGCCGGGGCCGCCATGTAGGACACGCTGCGCGAGACGATGTTCCCGACCGTCTGCTGCACCCGCTGGGCGAGGTCGTCGTCGAACAGCCGCAGCACGATCCGCAGGTCCTCGCGCAGCGCGCGGGCCTGCAGGGCGGTCTCCAGGTTCACGATGTCGCTGCTGGTCACCGAGACCAGCGCCGAGCTCGTCGCCACCCCCGCCGCGCGCAGGGTTTCCTCCTGGAAGGCTTCCCCGATCACCACGGGCAGGCCGAGGCGGCGGGCCAGGCCCATGCCCTTGGCGGCCGGGTCGGGGTCCACGCAGACCACGTCGAACCCCAGGTCATGCAACTCGCCGATCACCCGGGTGCCGACGTTGCCGAGGCCCGCGACGATGACGTGCCCGCCGGGGGGCCGCGGGCTCCCGCGGAACGACCCGGTCAGCCGCGCGCCGACGATGAGCGCGGTCACCACGGGGATGAACGCCATCCCGTCGATGGTGAGGATGACCTGGGACACCTTCTTCGCGCCGCTGATCCCGGCGTCGGTCAGCGCCGACCCGGTCAGGTCCATGAGGGTCAGGTAGACCGCGTTGGCGACCGAGGTGCCGTCGGCCACCAGCAGCGCGAACCCGGCGAGCAGGACCGACAGCAGGACCGCGAAGACGGCGCCGAACTTGTTCCAGGCCAGCCAGCGCGCCATGGTGCCAACCGCGCGCAGCGGATGGCGGCGGCGGGCGAGCGGGTCGCGCGGGACGCCGTTGGCCACGGCCAGGACGAGGCGCTCGCCCATGCCGGAGCGGTCCGGGCGGGTGGCGCCCGGGTCGGCGTCCGGCTCCACGTGGGCCATCTCCGGGGGCAGCAGCCGGGTGGCCCCGGCCGGGTCGCCGGGCACGGCGGCCAGCCCGCAGACGATCTGCTCGCGCGGTACGTCCTCCCGCCGGGCGACGTACAGCGTGCGGCCGGAAACCCGGACATG
>JAICUO010000229.1 GCA_025935815.1 Streptosporangiaceae bacterium | reverse complement strand
TCCGCGGCCCGCTCCGGATGCGGGCTAATCCACAAGCCGCTGGCCAGCGCGCCGAACCCGGCCCAGGTGAGCCGGGTGCGAACCACGTGCCGCGCGCGCCGGTCGGTGTCGGGGATGCGCGCCGAGACCACGACCCACTGCTGGTCCCAGGGCCGCTGCCGCCCGAAGGAGTAGATGCGCTCGGCGCCGTCGGTCAGCAGCTTGCGCGCGGCCGGCGTCAGGACCCAGCGGACCCGGCGGCCATCCTTGCGCGACTGGAGCCAGCCGGCGTTGCTGGTGCGCATCAGCGCCTGCCGGGTAGCCTTCTCGGCGATGCCCAGCCGCGTGAACGCGGCGAGCACCGCCGACGTCCACGCGGTGCCGTCGCCCGGCAGCACGAGCTCGCCCAGGAGGGTGAGCAGCAAGCCACGCGCGCTCGGCGCTCCCGCCTGGTGCCTGCGCGACACGGTAGGCGCCGCCGGCGCATCCCCGGAGCTGCCGGATGCCACTTAAACGCCCCTAGCCGACATGACTAAGTAGCATATAGCCGCGCTCTCCACGGGTACAGCCTGGCGCCGGAAACTACCCCGAAGAGCTTTCGATTCGGGAAGGCACATTGCGGCCTCCCCCCGGGGGACGGCTCACCCCCCGGGGGAGCCTCCCGCTAGTGCGAGATGGTGCCGAACGTAACGGTGCTGCCCGCCCAGGAGAACGAGCGGAACCCCACCCTTGAGCCGGTGTGCGGCGAGTCAACCATGTTGTTGCCGCCCTCGTAGACGCCGACGTGGTACACGTAGCTCCCGGGATTGCTGGAGTCGTGGAAGAAGACCAGGTCGCCGGGCCGCGCGCTCGCATGGCTGATGCGCTTGAACTGGCGGAACTGCGCGTCCGCGGTGCGCGCGATGCTCTTGCGGAAGTGCCGGTACACGTACTGGGTCATCCCCGAGCAGTCAAAGCCGGCGGTCGTCGTCCCCCCGTAACGGTAGGGGATGCCCTCCAGTCGCTTCACGTACGCGGCTGCCTGCTGGTTGAAGGTGAGCGCGCTCGCCCTCCACACCGCCACTTCCCGGCTTGTCCCCGATGTCGGGCTGGCCGTCTGGGCCGCCGCGGACGCCGTGCCCGCCGGAAGGGCCATCAGGCCAGCTACCGGCACGCTGAGCACTGCCGTCGCCAGCGCTGCCCGCGCCAGCCTCGTGCGCGCCATCGTTAGGCGCCTCCCGCTCGCCCGAGGACAAGCCGGCGGTAAGTGCACCAATCCCCTACCATTGGTTTTCCCTTCTGTTTTGCCTCTGAATCCGGGGCGACCATTGCCGTGAATCGCGCCCGTACTTGAGTACCATCGGGGAAGGCGCCGCGTCAGCGAAAGAGCCATTTAACTACGCTTAGTAATCGCCTATAACGGGCCGATAACTGGCATTCCCTAATCACTTAGCGGACCGGCCGAAGGCGTGATCGATAATGAAACGCCCCAGCTCACAGAGCTAGTCATCGTTGTCATTAGCAGCCAGTCGGGCGGCCGTGCACGCCGGTGACAGATGTGATTAAGGTCACAGTAACAAACCGGGATACCTCGGCGGCGCCTACGCGCCGCCCCGCCCGGCCGAGACGTTACAATCCTGTGATCGGCGTGACTCAAGGGACCTCTGTGACTACACGATTTACAGCCGGGTCAAAAAGGGAATGCCGCAACCAGCAAATTTCTCCCTAAGGAATGTCCTGCCGCATTACGCGCCCCTCGCTCGAATAACCCCCAATAGGTGAAGCCGCCGCCAAGGCCACGAGCGCGGGGCACGCGAGTAAGGGGACAGCGGGCGGGCTCGCGGGAGACCGGAGGGAATCGCCTGCCTCGGTTTTCGGGCTTGGGGGTATCCCCCAGGAAGTCAGGCCCCGGCCGGGTTCCCCTCATCCCGGCCGGGCCTTCGGCCCCACCCCTCCGAGGGCCGTCCACAGGCAGCTCACAGCCTTCCGGCTATGAGACACGAGACTCAGTGTCTCATGACAGGCCCACTGGACACCAGGGTTTATGTCTCAAAGTGGGCGCAATGCTGATAGAACGTGGTGGAAGGCCAGCGGCGGCGAGGGGGCGCAGATGGCGGACCGCCCGGAACGGGTACCGGCGGATGAAGTCAGGCGGCGCATGCTGGACGCTGGCCGGGCGATCGCGCTGGAGGCCGGCGTCGGCCTCACCGTTGACCACCTGCGGCTCGAGGAGGTCATCGCCCGGGCCGAGGTGCCGCGCAGCAGCGTGTACCGGCTGTGGGCCTACAAGGACCACTACCTGGATGACCTGCTCATCTACCTGGCCGGGCCGGGGAGCTTCTTCACCAACGGCGAGGTCTTCGACCCGGAGACGTCCGCGATCCTCAAGGCCGTCATCGTCGGCCACTGGCACTTGGCGGCCACGCTGCCGGGACGGCGCGCGATCGTGTGCGAGACGGTCCGGCAGGCCGCCGCGCGCAACTACCGCGCCCTCAGCGAGAGCCCGTACTGGCGGATGCACAACGCGCTGATAGCGACAGTCGGCTCCACGCCCGCCGGCGATGCCCGGGACAAGATCGCCGTGGCCCTGGAGCACGCGCAGTTCCAGTCCCGCGTCTCGATGCTGGGCTTGTTCGGCTACCTCAGCGCCGCCCTGGGCCTTCGCTGCCGGGATCCGGGCCGCAGCATCGCCCACCTGGTGCTGGCGGGCGGCACGCTCATCCAGTCCCTGGCGATCCGGCACGTCCTCGCCCAGGCGGCCCTGCCGCATGCCGGCGAGGCCGCCGACACCGACCGCCTGCTGAACTCCCCCGTGCCCGGCCCGGGAATCGACGGGGAGCCGGCCGACTGGACGCTGGCGGCCTTCGGCTACCTGGCCATCATGGATGCCTTCACCGAGCTCGATCCGGACTTCGTCCCGCCCGGCAGCCCCCCGTTATGGCATCCGGTCAACGCCGCGCAGCGCAAGCCGGCGCGCCTGCGGCAACCAGCCGCCGTACCGCGTTATCGTCCGTGACGTTAAGTGATAAGCCGCAGGTGAATCCCGTTTCGCTGCCTGCGCAGGACGGCGGGCAGGTGAGAGCGATGACCGTTCACGAAACCGGGCAGCACCGGCTAATCACGACATACGGTCGTAAGATATGCCGGTTCTGGCTGCGGGAACCCCGCGGATGCGGTAGACCAGCGGGCGTGCCAGTGCTATCCGCTCGCTCCCCTCGCCCGCGCGTCGTGCGAGCCTGCCTCGCGGGGCTGGCCGTAGCGCTGACGGCGACCGGGTGCTCACTCATCGCCGGCTCCGGTGCCCACCCGTCGGCCAGCCAGGCGAGCACCGCGGGCAAGGGGGCCGGCCAGGCCACCACCGCCAGCCCCGCCAGCGGGCGGCTGGCCGCGGTGACCCGCCCGGTGGCCGGGCCCGCCGGGCGTGGCCCCGTCCCCGTCCCGGCCGTGTCCCTGCTCGCCGGCGGGACCCCGTCCTCGGTGACCGCGCAGTTCAGCCAGCAGCTCTTCGTCTCCTCCCCCGTGGTGGTGGTGGCCGCCGCGACCGCCGCGGACCCGGGATCCCTGCGGGCCGCCAGCAGCGCCGCCGGCCGCGCGCACGCGCCGCTGCTGCTAGCACCGCCTATGCAGGCACAGCCCACGCAGGCACCGCCCCATCCCGCTGCCACCGCGGGCCCGACCACTTCGCGCACCGCCACCTCCGCTACCACCCCCGCAAATCACGCCGCTTCCGCCAGCCAGGCCGCCTCCGTCAACGCGGGCCTCATCGCGGCCATCAAGAAGCTGGCGCCCCAGGTGGTCCTGGTGGCCGGGCTGCCCGCCGCCCCGTTCACCAGGCAGCTCGGGGCGGACGTCAGCGTGGTGACCAGCGTGTCGCGGCTACCGCAGACCAGCGCCCCGACGCCGTTGCGCGGCCTGGCGGTGCTGGTCCCGCCGCCCGGGACCGGGCCGTCGCCCGTGCTGACGGCGGTCACGGTCACCGCCCGGGACGCGGGCGCGGCCGTGATTCCCGTCCCCGGCGGGGACCCGCGCGCCGATCCGCCGGTGATCGTCGCCCTTGCCCGCCAGCGTCCCCGCCAGGTGATCGGGGTCGGCCAGCAGTTCGGCGGGGCCGCCGCGCTGCGGGAGCGGGTGTCAATGGCGGTGACCGGCGTGCAGCTTCCCGGCGGCGGCCAGCTGTTGTTCCCCGGACGGCGGCTGGTCGCGCTGTACGGGCACCCGGGGACGCCGGCCCTGGGCGTCCTCGGCCAGCAGGACCTGGCGGCCAGCGTGACGCGCGCCCGGCAGGCCGCGGCGAAGTACGTGCCGCTCAGCGACGGCCTCCCGGTCGTTCCCGCCTTTGAGATCATCGCGACCGTTGCCGAGGCCTCCCCCGGCCCCGACCGGGCCTATTCCGCGGTCACCCCGGTCGCCGACATCGAGCCGTGGGTCCGCCAGGCCAGCGCGGCCGGGATGTACGTGGTGCTCGACCTCCAGCCGGGCCGGGCGAGCCTGCTCGCGCAGGCCCGGCAGTACGCGCCGCTGCTGCGGCTGCCCAACGTGGGGCTGGCGCTGGACGCGGAGTGGAAGCTGCAGCCGGCCCAGCTTCCGCTCAAGCAGATCGGGCACGTGGACGTCAGCGAGGTCAACGCCGTGATCAGCTGGCTGGCGACGCTGACCGACACCTACCGGCTGCCGCAGAAGCTGCTGGTGCTGCACCAGTTCCAGCTGCAGATGATCCGTGACGAGGGCCGCCTCGACACCGGCCACGACGACCTGGCGATCGTCGTGCACATGGACGGGCAGGGCACCCCGTCGATGAAGCAGGCGACCTGGAACGCCGTGGTAGCGGCGCTCCCGCATGGCGTGTTCCTCGGCTGGAAGGACTTCCTGGTCAAGGACCACCCCATGCTCACCCCGCAGCAAACGATGACCGAGACCCCGACGCCGGTGATGATTTCCTACCAGTAGCCGGGACTGCCCTTCCTAACTCACGCCGGCCGGCTGCGGCTCCGGCTGGGTGACCACGCCGCTGTCGGGCGGGTTCACCGAGCGCCGGTGGCCGAAGGCCAGGTACAGCGCCGGGAGGATGAACAGGTTCAGCACCGTGGAGGTGGCCAGGCCGCCGAGGATCACGATCGCCATCGGGTACTCGATCTCCTGGCCGGGCCGGTTGCCGTTGATCACCAGCGGGGCGAGGGCCAGCGCGGTGGCCAGCGCGGTCATGAGGATCGGCGCCAGCCGCTCGGACGCGCCTCGGATCACCAGGTCCCGGCCGAACGGCACGCCCTCCTCCTCTTCCAGATGCCGGAAGTGGGCGATCATCAAGATGCCGTTGCGGGCCGCGATGCCGAGCACGGTGAAGAACCCGACCAGGGCGCCCAGCGTGATCGTGCCCAGTGACCCCCAGACGGCGAGCACCCCGCCGACCAGCGCCATCGGCAGTGTCAGCATGAGCAGCCACGCCAGCCGCCAGCTGCGGAACGCCACCTGGAGCAGCAGCAGGAGCGCGATCAGCGTGGCCATGCCGTACCACAGCAGCCGGGTCTCCGCCTGCTGCCGCTCGGCCGCCTCGCCCTGCAGCGACAGCGAGTACCCGGCCGGCACCTGCTGCTTGGCCATCAGCGCCTTGACCGTCCCGGCGACCGCCCCGAGGTCATAGCCGGGCGCCACGTCCGCGTTAACCTCGGTCAGCCGGACACTGTTCTCGCGCGAGATCTGGCTCGGGCTCGGCTGGATCTTGATCGTGGCCAGCTTGCCGAGCGGGACATGACCGCCGCTCGGCGTGTCTACCGGCAGGCTCGCCAGGTCGGCGACGCTATTGCGGGCGGCCGGAATGGTCCACGCCGCGGCGTTGATGATCTGGCCGTTCCAGGTGATGGTCGCCACCGGCTCGCTGGACATCGCGACGGCGGCGAACCGGCGCACGTCACCGGGGGTCAGCCCGTATTTCTGGGCGGCCGCCACGTTGACGGTGACGTCAGCCTCGGGGACGTATTCCATCGGCGCCGGCTGCACGTCCACCAGGCCCGGGATCTTGCTCATCTGCGCGGAGAGCCTGTCGCCCAGGCTGGCCAGCGTGGCGATGTCGGGCCCGTAGATGTACACCGTCACGTTCTCGGTCTTGCCGTTGGTGAGCACCTCATCGATCCGCTCGTGCAGGTAGGTCTGCACGTCGCTGAACGCGCCCGGGTAGCTGTCGGCGATCGCGCGCAGCTTGTTCAGCGTGACGTCGTAGTTGGCCGATGGCGACAGGCTCAGCCAGGTCTCCGAGAAGTTGACGCCGTTGACCTCCTCGCCCGGGATCGCGATGCCGATGTGGCTGCCCGCGTCGGTCACGCCGGGGACCGCGAGGACCTGCTTTTGCAGGTTGGCCACCATGCGGGCCTGGTCCTCCACCGAGGTGCCGGGCTTGGTGACGAAGTGCATGAGGAAGTCCGGTTCCTTGAACGTCGGGAACAGGTCCTCGCCCAGGTGCGGGTACACCGCCAGGCCGCCGACGATCGCCACCGCGACCACCGCGGGCATGACCCACTTCGTCGCCCGCCAGGCGCGCGCCCCGTGGCGGCCGCCGCCCAGCAACGGGGTGAGCACCGTGACGTACGCGCGCTTGAGCACCCGCATGAGCGGCGGGTCCTTCTGCCCCAGCTTCGCGCCCGACATCAGCATCAGGCCCAGGGCGGGCGTCACCGTCAGCGCGACCAGCATGGACGCCAGCACCGCGAGGCCGTAGGCGATAGCCAGGGGCTCGAAGAACGCCCCGGTCAGCCCGCCGACCACCATCACCGGGATGACGGCGACGATGTTGATGATGGTCGCGTAGAAGATCGCGACCCGGACTTCCAGCGAGGCGGCCAGCACCAGGTGCAGCGGCGTGGTCTTGTGCCCTTCGGCACGCCAGGCGCGCAATCGCCGCACGATGTTCTCCATGTCGATGATCGCGTCATCGACGACGACTCCGACCGCGACCGCGAACCCGGCCAGGATCATCGTGTTGATCGTGGTGCCCATGGCCGACAGCACGATCGCGGCGGCGCCCAGCGACAGCGGGATGGCCAGCAGGCTGACCAGCGCCGCCCGCCACTGGAACAAGAACGCGATGAGCACGAACACCACGAGGATGCAGCCGATGATGACCGCCAGCGTGAGGTTGTGGATCGCCATGTCGATGAACGTCGCCTGGCGGAAGATATGGCTGTCGACGGTGACGCCCGGCAAGCCCGGCTGGAGTTGCGCGAGCGCCTGCTGGATGCCGTTGGTGACGTCGACCGTGTTCGCGCCGGGGAACTTCTCGATGACCATCATCAGCCCGGGCCCGCCGTTGATGACCGCGTCGCCGGCCAGCGGCGGGAAGCCGTAGGTCACGTCGGCCACGTCACCGATGGTGACGAACTTGCCGTTCTGCACCGCCAGCGGCACGCCTGCCATCTGGCTGGCCAGGTGGATCGGCTGGTTGTTAAAGATGTCCAGCTGCTGGTTGCCGACGTTGATCGTGCCCAGTGACTCGACTGCCCCGCCGTTGGTGTACTTGAGCTCGCCGCTGTCGATGGCGTCGGCGGAGGCGGACATCAGCGTGTCCATCGAGACGTCGTTGGCCGCCATCTTCGCCGGGTCGGCCTCGACCATGATCTGCTTGTTGCGGAAGCCCCACGTGGCGACGTTGGCGACGCCGGGCACCGCCATCAGCTTGGGCCGGATGGTGTACTGGGCGAGCATTGACAAGTCCATCGGCGACAGCGTGCTGGACGACAGCCCGATCTGCACCACCCGGCTGGTCGCCGACACGATCGGGTACATCTGCGGCGGGTCGCACCAGGACGGCAGCGCGTGCGCGGTCGCCTGCAGCCGCTCCTGGACAAGCTGGCGGGCGTGCAACTGGTCGGTACCGGACCGGAAGTACAGCCAGATCGCCGACAGCTGCGGCTCCGAGCTGGACCTGATGTCGTAGACCCCAGGCACGCCCTGCAGCGCCCGCTCCAGCGGCACGGTGGTCAGGTTCTCGATCTCATCCGGGGCCAGGCCCAGGCACGAGGTCTGGATCTCGACCGAGACCGGCGCGAACTCCGGGAACACGTCGACCTTCTGGTGGCCGATGCCGATCGCCCCGAAGTAGAGCATGACGAACGCCAGCCCGACCACCACGTACCGGAACCGAAGGCTCGTCGCGACAATCCAGCGCATTAAAAAGGCCCCCCTAGCCCGCTGCTAGCTTCTGGCCCCGGCCGCCTGGCCGGCCCGCCTGTACCCGCCCCGGCATGTCAGGTCTCTTCCCCGACGCCGTTCTGCACGCCGAGGAGCTCCTCGGCCCCCACGGTGACGACGCTCTGGCCGAGGGTGACCCCCGAGGTCACCACGACCGTGCTGCCATGGATCGCGGCGACCTTCACGTAGTGCCGCAAGAAGGTGAGCTGCCCGGTGGGCACGTACACGGCCGCGGTGCCGTCGGGCTCATACAGCAGCGCCGAGTACGGGAAGGTCGCCTTGCCGCCCGCGTCCCCGACCGGGGCGGTCTGCAGGCCGATCCGTTCCTTGCCCACGGGGGTGAGCACGACGCTCGGCACCGAGCTGCCCGGGGTGTTCTGCAGCGTCGCGGTCGGCGGCGGCGGCGACTGACCCGAGCTGCTGGCCGGCGCGCAGCCGGCCGCGCCGGCCGCCAGGATCGCGCCCGCCGCGAGGGCGAGGAGAACCGCGCGGCGCCGGTTGCTGTTCTTAGCCATGATCTGGGTACCTCTCTCAGGCATCTCAGGCCGTCGTGGGGTGCGCCGCGGCCTGGTCCGGTGCCCGCTGGGGCGGCACCATCTCCTCGCCTTCGGCGGACTCGGGATCGGGGGCGGCCAGTGCCGAGCCCATCCGCAGGCACGCGGTGGGCAGCACGAACAGGCCGACCAGGGTCAAGGTGGCGAGGCCGCCGAGGAGCACGCACGCGGCCGGGAAGAGCAGCTCCAGCCCGGCCGTCCCGCCGGAGACGGCGAACGGTGCCAGGGCCGCGGCGGTTACCACCGCGACGGTCAGCACGTGGCCCCCCGTGCTGGACGCGGCGGCCGCGAACCGCGTGGCCAGATCGGCCGCCCGGTCATCATGGCCGGACATGCTGGCCCGCACCCGGACGTCGGCCCGGATCCGCGCGATGGTGACGATGGCCATCCGCGCGGCCAGCGCGAACAGGCCAAGGAGGCCGGCGACCGCGCCCAGCGAGCCCGCCCAGCCGGCCAGGTACAGCACCAGCATCCCGCCCGACATCGCGGCCGGGATCGAGATGAACGCGACCAGCGCCAGCCGCCAGCTGCGCACCGCCGCCTGCGTGATGAGGAAGACGCCGAGCAGCGCCGCCAGCACGAAGGCCAGGAACTCCGCGAACGAGGTGCCCGGCACCACGGTGTTGCCCGGCTGCGCCCCGGCCTGCGTGGCCGCGTCCAGCCCGGCGCCGCTCATCACCTGGGTGCCGAATGACATCGGCAGCGATAGCGAGGTCAGGCGGCTGGAGATGTCCGTGCTCACCGCGCCCACGCTGCGCCCGCTGACGTTAGCGGTCACGTCAAGGTACAGGGCCGTGTTGTCGTGCTTGATGTCGGACGGCTCGTTGGCGACGGCGACGCTCGCGACCTGCCCGAGACGGACGTGCCCCTTGTTACCGTCGTCGATCAGCAGGTTCTGCAGGGCCTGCACGCTGGAGCGCACCGACGGGATCGACAAGACGGTGACGTCGAAGACCTCATCGCTCTGGAAGAAGTTGCCGACGGTCAGGCCCTGGGTCAGCGTGGCGACCTCGCGCCGGATGTCACCCGCCGCCAGCCCGTACTTCTCCGCGTTGTCGAGGTTGACGGTGACGGCGAGGGTCGGCTGCCGGGCCGGGAGCTGGACCTGCGCGCCCTGGACCCCGCCGACCCCGGCTATCAGCGACTTGACCTGCCCGGCGACCTTCTCCAGGGTCGGGTAGTCGGTGCCGTACACGCGGGTCACGATGTCCCCGGGCGGCGCGGTCAGCACGCCGCTCAGGGCATCGGTCTCGAAGGTGGTCACGGTGCCCCGGATGCCCGGGGTGCCATCGGCGACCGCCTTGATCGCGGCCAGCGTGGCGCTGTAGTCGGCATCGGGCTTCATGGTCACCCACAGCTGGCCCGAGTTGGTGGTGACGATCTGGTTGGAGGTGAGCGCCCGCCCGAGGGTCGCGGCCACGCCCTGGACGCCGGGGAGCGTCTCCATCTCCTTGCTGGCCAAGGTGGCGACGCGGTTCATCTCGGTCAGCGACATGCTGGGCGAGCCGGTCCACTGGACGACGAGATCGCGGTCGGCGAAGGTCGGCTGGCTGGGGTGCAGGAACGGTATCCCGGCGACCACGGCGATCCCCACGACCGCGCACAGCGCGGGCACCACCAGGGCCGGCATCCGGCCGATGCCGCGCAGGATGCGGGAGTAGCCGCGGGCCAGCCGGGCCTGCATCGCCGCGATCGCGCGCGGCGGGTGCTGGGGGCCGACGCTGGAGGCCAGCGAGGTCAAGGCGGTGGAGATCGCGGCCGCGATGATGACCGACCCGGCCACGGCCACCAGGTAGGCCACCGCCATGGGCCGCAGGAAGGACGCCGTGGTGCCCGAGGAGACCAGCAGCGGGACCGCCGCCAGCACAGCCACGATGAGCCCGGCGCCCAGCCCCGGGACGAAGCCCCCGGATGCCGCGTCCGCCACGACCAGTCCTAGGGCGAGCAGCAGCCCCAGCAGCACCAGTGCGTTGAGCGTGTAGCCCATGATGAACAACAAGATGAGCGCCACCGACAGCGACACCGCGATGGACACGACGGCGACGAACGCGGCCCGCAACGACAACAGCAGCAGGAGCAGGGCGAGCGCCGCGAGCACGGCCGCCAGGATGGCGGCGGTCCGCAGGTTGCCGGTCGCGGTGTTGGTGTACGTGCTCGCCTGGAACAGCGACGTGTCGACGGCCACGCCCGGCATGCCCGGGGCGAGCTGAGCCAGCGCCTGCTTCACCTCGCTGGTGATCTGCGGCACGCTGGCGCCCGGTAGCTTCTGGATCACCAGGACCAGGCCCGGGGTGCCGTGCACCTGGGCGTCGCCGATGAGCGGCTGGTGGCCGATGACAACCTGCGACACGTCCCCGATGGTGGTCTTCGGTGCCTCCGCGATCGGCAGCCCGGTCATGTTG
>JAICUO010000488.1 GCA_025935815.1 Streptosporangiaceae bacterium | reverse complement strand
TGACCCACTGCCGACCGCCGGCACCGCCCTCAAGCTGGATTCCCGGCAGCAGCCATTGATCCGCGGCTACCCGCGCCGCGCTTCCTCGTCGTGGTGGATGCGGTCGAGGCAGACCGCGACGGCGATGATGAAAGCGTCGTTCTGGCCGGGCGCCACGTCAACGCCGTAGGCGTCGCGGATGGCGAACCACCTCCGGGAAATCCGCGCCACCACCTGGCCGCCGTCGCGGATCTCGAAGTCCTTGTCGATGATGTTGCCGACCGCCTCGAGCCTTCCTCCGCCGTCGTGCAGGTCGATGTGCGCCCGGTGGTGCAGCGGGGAGAAGACCGCCCGGTGCACGGTAGCGACCACCGCCCCGTCGTGCTCGATGTTGATGGCGTCAGTGAAGGTCAGCAGCTTGTGCTTGATGGAGGCGAGCTTTCGGCCCGCCGCGTCTTCGAGCACGAGGGTGTGGTGCAGCGATACGAGCCTGGCGTTGACGAAGAAGACCCGCCGCCCGTCGGAGTCAGTGACCCAGAAGTCGTCCTTGATGTCGAAAAGCCGTTCCCGAACCAGGTAGCGCATATGCGTTAACTACCCGCCTTTCGCCCGGTATGCCCGAGCCGAGCCGTTGCCCTTCAACCGTGTGCCGCGCTGGGCCGCCTAGTCCGTAGACGGCTGGTGCAGTGAGCAGGAGCACGCGGTCCAGCTGCCTAGGTCAAGAATCGGGGAACGCAGCGGCCACCATGACGCGCAGCGCCTGCGGGGAGAGCACGATCCGCGTGGGAGTGTGGCCGCGGATTTCGCCGTCGACGTCGAGTTGCAGCGGAGGGTCGGTATCCAGCAATAGCTCGGGCACGGCGAGGAACGCCGGCTCATCCATCGTCCAGCGGATACCCAGGAGCGCATGCCGAACCGCGGAGCCGAGCAGCGTCCAGCGGCTGGGGCCGCCGAGGGGGTAAACGAGCAGCAGCCGGTCGTCGGCGCTCGCGTCACGGGTGATCGGCCGTCCGCCGTGGAAGCTGCCATTCGCGATGTTGAGCTGATGGGTAATCAGCGGATAGCGTCGGTCACCCACGGTCACGGTGGCTCGCAGCGGGCGATGGCGAGGCAGCCCGGCCAGCGCGGTGAGCGGGTAGGCGGCTCGGCCGAGAAGGCGCTTGAGATGATGCGGGACTGTGTTCGCGACCTGAACGGACAGCCCGATGCTCACAAGGTTGGCGAAGACGGCGTCTCCCGCCTGGCCAAGGTCAACGTCGGCGACCTTGCCATCGGCTAGGACGCTGATCGCTGCGGGCAGGTCCAGCGGGATGGCGAGCGTCCGGGCGAAGTTGTTCGTGGTGCCGAGCGGAAGGACACCCAGGGCCACGTCACGATGGGCGAGGCGGCGCGCGGCCTCGCAGAGGGTGCCGTCACCGCCGCCCACGATCAGCAGGTCGGGCTGCAATCCCATCGCGGCGGTCAGGGCGGCATCCAGGCCGCCCGCCTCGCTGCTGGGAAAGCAGCCGAGCGGGTCCAGGCCAGCGGCCCGCAACCGGGAGCGCACTGCCGGGTAAAGCCGCCGACCGCGGCGGGACCGCGTGTTCACCACTAGGGCGGTGCGGCCGTCCCGGCGGATGGCCGCGCCCAACTCTGCCTTGCTGCGCATGAATGCGAAGCATAGCCAGGCGCAGCCGACTGGCCGGATAGGCGATCAGGCCGTGCGGCTGCCCGGATGACCCGTGGTGTCAGCGCGCGTTCGGCACCTGCCGTCGACGCGAATCAGGCGCTGGTGCGGCTGCCGGAGTACGGGCAGCGGATCTCCCGGCGCCCGTATTCGGGGTTGGGGAGGTACTCGCCCGTCAGCTCGCCGTCGGCGTCCAGGCGCCAGGCGCCCCTGATGAACCTGCTGGGCACCGGCGGCTCGTGGTCGCCGACAACCTCATCGAGCCACCCGCCACCGGCAGCCCGCGCCGCCTCCCGGATATCGGATGAAATCTCAGGGCGTGTCACCGTTGTCTGGTCCATGCCGCCAGTATCCACCGTTCCCTCGCCACAAGGTAGAGCAAGGCTGCAGCCGTTGGGCTAAGGGGCAAGCCTCAGGACGCGCCCGTTCGCGCAGTCTCGCACGCCGCGGGACTTGCGCAAGTCACGGGTGAACAGCGCCTTCCGCAGCCACCGATCGGTTCCGTCGTACCTCGGGATGAAGGACCCCCGACCATGGACGGCGAGGTAATTGTCAATGAAGACGACGTCCCCCGGGTTGAGGATGACCTCCCCCATGCTCTCGTCGATCCGGGAAATCACCTCGCCGAGCACGTGCTCGGCCACCTCGTCGCCGGGAAGTGCGGTCATGAATGGCGGGTTAATCCTAAGGTATGGCTTCTCCGCATCACCGAACAGGATGCTCACCGGCTCCGGAGAGTGCTCGAACTCGGCCCCGCGAGCGTTAACGTCGAGTCCTCTCATGTGCACTTTATCTGGGCGGATGTGAAAGCGACGGCCCCATAGCACCTCTCGCTCGTGCTGTGTGACCTGGAGATTCCGCACGCTCCCGAGGGTCGTACCAATCGCGTCCGGGTTCCGGAGCGCCATGAGGCCAAGGTAGTCACAACGGTACGGGTGGAAGGCATCCTCTATGTGCCACAGGAGTGGCGCCCGGCTGCCCGCGCCGCTCTGGTCATTCTCTTCCGTGCGATTGGGCAGGACATTATGGAGTAGCGCGCCATTCTGGAGGGTCGACCAGCCGAATACTTCTCCGATAAGGGACCCGAGGAGGAGGAAGTAGAAGTCCTCCGGCATAGTCCTGGCCGGATCGCAGTGCGCGCTCCAGCGTTCGGGCGTGGGACCAACTCGCTCGTCATCGACCGGCAGGCCGCGAATGACCGCCGCCACGGCGGGCTCACCGCTCTGAAATGACCGTAGGAAGCGGACGATCCCGGCCGGGAGCGAGCGGGCCAGGTCGGCTGCGGTCGCCACGAAGTCGCGATCTTCGGGCGACGAGTAGTCTCCGATGAGCCGCTCGACAAGCCCAGTAACCTGCCGACCGTCACTCGCGCTCAGCTCGTAGGTGGCGATACTCTGCAAAGCAGGTGACATTGGCCATCTCCTATCCAAAATTCGCTACAAACAAATGGCCCGTAGCGCGGCATTGGGACGCAGTCAGGACACTGCGCCGATCTGGCAGGCCTCACTCTAACCGCACGCGCGCCGGTTGTACAGGCCCGGAATATTCCGCGTCATCGACGAATTGTGATTGGCCGCGCTCACCCGCCCGCGTAGACCGCGCGTCGATTTTGGATAGACCTCGGATAGACCTCGGATAGACCTCAGGTAGACCGGCTGCTGGTTAACTGTCCGGGAGACTGGCTCAACCGGGCTGGCGACGAGCAGGGTAATTGTCGAGCAGACCAAATCCTGACAGGAATCGGCCGGGTCAGAAGAAGGTTAAGATGTCCACACTGAGGCAGAAAGTAAACTGCGGTCAGATTTCCGGCGTATCACCGCAAATCAGCGAGCAAATGCTGAGCGTGTTCGCCGCGCTAGCGCGCAAGCACCAGGTGCCAGGCGCCCAGTTCGCCATCTACCGTGGCGGTTCAACCGTCGCTCATGAGGTCGGCGAGCTCGAATCCGGAACCGGCCTCCGCGTTACCCGCGAGACGGTCTTCCCTATTGGCTCGATCACCAAGTTTTTCACGGCGACCGTGGCCATGATCCTGGTGGCAGACGGCGACGTGGATCTGGACGCGCCGATTCGCGACTATGTGCCCGAGATGGGAGACCTCGGGGCGATGATCAGCCTCCGGCAGCTGCTGAGCCACACCAGCGGGCTTGCGGAAAGCTCCGGCATGGAAGAGAAATCCAGCTCATCACTTTGCCACTATCTCGTGGAGCGCGTCTGCGGCGGGAACCTCGTGCAGCCGCCCGGGACGGGTTTCTCGTATTCCAATCCGGGTTATATCGTGGCTGGCCGGCTGATTGAGACGGTCACTGGTATGTCTTGGCCTGAGGCGGTCGAGTCGATTCTGCTCCGGCCGCTGGGAATTGAGCCAGCCTTCGTCAACCTGCCTGGGACCATACCGCCCCGGCGTCAGGTCGCCACGGGTCATTCGGTGAATACCGCCGCCGGCCGGATCCGGCCGGTCCGGCAGGAACCGGTGCCGGCCTTCGCCCCGGCCGCCGCGCTCGCTGTCAGCGCGGTGGACCTGGTCAAACTGGGGATGATCCACGTCGGGCCGGGGAGACCCGAGCTGCTTCCGGCTGCCTACGCGACGCAGATGAGGCAGGCCGTTCCCCGTATTGACCCGTTCGGATTGGCCGACGGGTGGGGCCTGGGACTGGCGGTGTACCGGCAGCAGTCCGCAGAGTGGGCCGGGCACGACGGAAATGCCAACGGTACATCGTGTTACGTGCGGATAAATCCCACTGATGGGTGGGTGGTGGCGCTCACGAGCAACTCCAACACGGGCGTCGGCCTGTGGCAGGAGTTCCAGGCTGAGCTGGCCCGGGTCGGCGTTCCGATCAATCTACCCCGGATCCCTACGCCGGGCGGGCCGCAGGCCGCGCCTCCGCGCGGCTGCGCAGGCCAGTATACCAACGGTGATATCCAGTGCACGGTGAAGGCGGGCAGCGATGGGGTCGTTTACCTGTCTGCCGATGGCCAGAACTTCATTCGTCTGACCTTTGACGAGAATCTCACCTTCACCTTTTCGGCACCGGATCCGACATCATTCGGCCCAGCATCCACCGGGCGATTCGCGCGGGATCCAGCCACGGGAGAAATTTACGGAATCCATATTGCCGGCCGCTTGGCCCGCCGGCGTCAGCGGGCGGTCAGCACTTAGCTCCGACAGCCGCGTCTGCGGACGCCGGCTATCTCGTGCACGTCATTACACTGCGGCGAACCTGACCGGAAGGACGGGCTATCATGGCGGTCAAGGACGACGGCCCTCTCCAGCCGTATGAGCTTGAGTTCTCGCCCAGCCTGATCGGCGAGCTGTTCGCGGCCCACGCCACCCGCACCCCGCATGCCCCCGCGCTGATCTTTGACGGCGGGCAGCTGTCCTACGGCGAGCTGGAGAACGCGGCTAACCGGCTGGCGGGGCGGCTAACCGAGCTGGGAGCGGCCCGGGAGGACCGGGTCGGGGTGCTCGCTGAACGGTCAGTAGAGCAGGTCATCGCGGTACTCGCGGTGGTCAAGGCCGGCTCCGCCTACCTGCCCCTCGACACCCGCGCCCCGGCCGAGCGACTGCAGCTGCTCCTAGCCGAGGCCGAGGCGAGGTTCGTGCTGTGCGACCAGGCCTGGCACGACACCGCCGCCGGGCTGGGCCAGGGCCGTACCATCTTGGCCGACGCGGCCGAGCTGCTGGCTGGCGGCCCGGCCACCCCGCCCCCGGTCACCACCGATCCTGAGGACCTGGCCTACGTCACCTACACCTCCGGATCCACCGGCCAGCCGAAGGCAATCGCAGTCCGCCACCAGGACGTAGCAGCGCTCGCCGCCGACCACCGGTTCAACGGCGGCGCGCACGAGCGCGTCCTGCTCCACTCCCCGCTCGCCTTCGACGCCTCCACCTACGAGCTGTGGGTCCCGCTGCTGGCTGGCGGTCAGGTGGTCATCGCGCCCCCCGGCGACCTGGAGCCCGGCACCCTGCGCCGCATGATCACCGAACACCAGGTGACCGCGCTGTGGCTCACCTCTGGGCTGTTCCGCATCATCGCCCAGGACGAGCCGGGCTGCCTGGCCGGAGCACGGGAAGTATGGACCGGGGGGGACGTGGTCCCCGCCGCCGCGGTCCGCCGGGTGCTGGCCGCCTGCCCCCGCCTGACCGTGGTCGACGGGTACGGCCCGACCGAGACCACCACCTTCGCCACCTGCTACCCCATGCCCGGTCTCGCATCAGTCCCCGATGTGGTGCCGATCGGCCGCCCGCTGGACAACATGCAGGTTTACGTGCTCGATCGTGACTTGAGCCCGGTCCCGGCCGGCACCGTCGGCGAGCTGTACATCACTGGCGCCGGGCTAGCTCGCGGCTACCTGGGCCAGCCCGGCCTGACCGCCCAGAAGTTCACCGCCTGCCCCTACGGCCCCCCCGGCGCCCGCATGTACGCTACTGGCGACCTGGCCCGCTGGACCCCCGCCGGCCAGCTCGAATTCACCGGCCGCGCCG
>JAICUO010000958.1 GCA_025935815.1 Streptosporangiaceae bacterium | reverse complement strand
CCATCCCGGTCAGGGTGAAACCGAAAGTTCCGGAGAGAGTTCCAGTTGCTAATGGCAGCATGATCCAGCGTGCAAGCGCCTGTCAACGGGTCGCTTCATATCCCGAACAATTAAGACGGGCCACACTGGCAAGGAGCCGGCGAGCTCGCCCTCCGGCATCTCGATATAAGGGTCGGCCAGGGCAAGGAGCGCCTCGACCTCGGCGCTTCTGGAAGGTCCCCCCACAGCACGCACCTCCGGGCACCGGGCCAATGTTAAGCATGTGCCTCCCGCGGCCATGACTAAAGCCACGACACAGAATAATCTCCTTAATATTACAGTCACTGCCGAGAGATTAGTCGTTCGCGTGTTGGGCCGCCCGCAACGGGATCGTGGTGGCCTTCGCCGTGCCGACCAACGCCGACGTAATCCGCTACGCCTACCAGATCGAGCGGTCCCTGGCCCTGCTCGGCAGCAACGTCGCGGTCACCCGCTGATGTCGCCCCGCTCGGTGCTCACCGTCGCCGAGACGGCCGCGGGCCGGACGACGCCTGGCAGCCCGGGCAGGAGCCGTGCGCCACCCTGCGGCCATCAGATGCCGGCCGACGCAAGCGTGCCCCCGCGGTCGCCTGCCCCTGGCGCATGTCGTGCGGGAAGTTCAGCCTCGCGCGGGCTGCCTGCACCGCGGGTATCATCGTCACCTCGCACGCCAACCTGCTCATCGGGCGCCTGCAGGTCCCAGTGGACGACGGCCGGAGCGTCACCGACGGCGTCACGGTCGAGGAGCTCGTGCTTCGCCGCAGCCACGTGCTGGTCATTGACGAGATCGACACGTTCCAGCGGACCGCCATCAGCCAGGCCGGACGAGGCCTGCTGCTCGACCAGGTCTAGACCACTGCGTCGATGGTGGGCAGAGCGTCCGGCGGGGTCGGTCATGACCGTGGGCACGATGCGTGATCTCTGCTGGTAGTGCCCGGAATATACCTCGGAGCACGAGCCAGGAAGGGCATGGACCTGGCGTATACCTGGCTGAGGGCGGTGTCGGCCGGGGCTGCCCATAAAACTGGGTGGCCAGAGGCTCAGTCGTCCGCCTAGAGTTCTCGTGGCGCGCTGCGAATAGTGGTTCGGGGGATGATGCGCCGCAACAGGATTGGGGGCAGAAATGGCTCAGTCATCGAAGCGTGTGTGGCCTATTCGTAATGTCTTCAGTCGGCGATCCGCTAGGATTCTCGCTAGCGTGCCCTGGAAGGGGCCTATTTGCCCGCTGGGGCTGTGACGGGGAAAGGCTCATGATGAGGACGCTGGCTGGTGTGCTCCTGGCCGCGATCGCCGCGCTGTGCCTGACCGCCGGGGTCATGGCGGCCCTGCCCGCCGCGCACCCAGACACCGCGCGAGCGGACTCGCTGTCGCCGTCGGTGCGCCAGGTCCAGCCGGTGCAGCAAGCCGCGCGCGAAAGTCGGCCCGTGGGCAGCCCGTCAGTGATTGTCCAGCATTGGGTGACCGCCTGGGCTGCCAGCCCGCAGGCGGCGCAGGGCACGACGGCGGGGGCCAGCGGCTTGCGGGGTCAGACTGTCCGCGATGTGGTGTTCTTGTCCGCTGGCGGTAACGAGCTGCGGCTGGTGGTGAGCAACGCCTACGGGGCCGCCGCGCTGCAGGTCGGCGAGGTGACCGTGGGCATGGCCGGCGCCGGGGCGGCCGTGGTGGCGGGGACCATCCACCGCGTCAGCTTCGGCGGCCGGGCCGCGGTCGTCATCCCGGCGGGCGCGCAGGCCGTGAGCGACCTGGTGCGCATGCAGGTCCCGGCCCTGCATTCCCTGGCGGTCAGCGTGTACCTGCCGGGCGTGGTCACCAAGCAGACCTTCCACCTGCTCGCCCTGCTGCACACCTGGATATCGGCCGCCGGCAACCACTCGGGTACCGGGGCCGCGGCCGCCTTCCCGGTCGCGAGCACGTCCTGGTTCTTCCTCTGCGGCGTGCTGGTGTCGGGGTCACGCGCGTCGGGGACAGT
>JAICUO010000774.1 GCA_025935815.1 Streptosporangiaceae bacterium | reverse complement strand
GACGCTCACCCCAGGGCCGGGCAGCTCGGCGGCCAGCCCCGTGGTGAGCGCCGGGCACCACGAGGTGGCACAGCCGGAACGGCGCGCGGCTAGCTAGCCGCGCGCAGCACCGGGCTGGTGGCTAGCAGCCGCTGCTCCAGGAACGGGGCCAGGGTGGTGCCGTAGCTTTGGGTCAGGTGGTGGCTGTCCATGTAGACCAAGATGTTGCCGACGACCGGTGAGCACCGGGCAGGCCCGCAGATCAGCGAGTTCATGTCGATGACGGGCACCTTGCCGCCGAGCGCCTTGGCGGCGTAGCTGGTGGGCGGGTCGGCGTCCACGGCCTTGGCCCGGGACAGGGTGCACTTGCTCCCGGCGGGCCCGTACTTCGCCACGCAGGCCGGCACGTCAATGCTCGTCATCGCGGGCGTCTCCCGGATGCCGATCACCGGGATCCCGTGCGCCTCCAGCTGGGACCAGTACGCCGCCTCGCCCGCGCCGACGTCGGCGCGGGCGGCTGAGCCGGCCTTCGGGTGCGCCATCGTGGTCATGTCGGCGAAGCTGGTGGTGATCACGACGTCCGGGTGCACCCGGGAGACCAGGTCGTTCAGCACGTTGACGCCCCAGTCGTGGCACGTCGGGTAGGCGCCCTTGTTGACCGGGTCGTACAGCTGGGTGGCGGTCCAGTCACACGTGGCGTGCAGTTCGGTGACCAGCTTCCAGTGATCGCGGGTGGCAATGGCCTGCAACGGCGCCCACCAGTTGCCCGCCATCGAGTCGCCGACGAGCGCGACCG
The DNA here is from genome assembly GCA_025935815.1 of Streptosporangiaceae bacterium. Classification (GTDB taxonomy): domain Bacteria; phylum Actinomycetota; class Actinomycetes; order Streptosporangiales; family Streptosporangiaceae; genus Trebonia. The sequence goes on along the minus strand of JAICUO010000774.1, from coordinate 2,710 downwards.
TGAGGGCGGGCTTGGTGGTGTCGCCGTACACGCAGGGCTTGAGCGCGGCGACGTGCTCGCCTTGCAGGCACCCGCTGGCCCAGTAGCCGGGCACGGGCACGGCGTCCGGCGGCGGCAGCGTAGCCTGGGCGGGAACGCTCGCCGAGGTGCTGGCGAGCACGGCGGCGCCGGGGTAGCCGGGACCGAGCCGGCCATCCCAGGGACCGGGCTGGGTGGCCATGAACGTCCAGGCGAGCGCGACGGGGACCACGGCCGCCAGCGCGGTCGACACCGATCGCCACTTGTGCTTGGCGATGAACGGGGCGAGCCGGACGCGATCCTCGACCGCCACCTTTGTCGCCCAGGCCAGCCCGATCGAGGCGAGCGCGATGAGCGGCCCGGTGATAAGGCCGGGCCGGTGTCCCCGCCACGCGATGAACAACACGATGACGGGCCAGTGCCACAGGTACAGCGAGTAGGAGATGCCGCCGAGGAAGACCATCGGGCGCACCGACGTCAGCCGCCAGGGGCCGCGCTTGCCCTGCGCGGAGCCGCCGGCGATCATCGCGGCGGCACCGAGGACGGGCAACAGGGCGATCCAGCCGGGGAACGCCGTCGCTCCCCGGATCACGAACTGCGAGGCGATGATCATCGCCAGCCCGGCCCAGCCCAGCCACCCATGCCGGCCGAGGCGGCGGGCGGCGACCGCCGGGAGCAAGGCGAGCAGCCCGCCGATGCCCAGCTCCCACATCCGGGTGGTGGTGACGAAGTACGCCGCCGCCGGGTCGGACTTGGTGTCGTAGACCGAGTAGGCCAGCGAGGCCAGCACCAGCGCGCCGGTCAGCATCACGGCGACGCTGTGCCCACTCAAAACACGGGGCCCACTCAAAAGACGGGGCCCACTGGTGCCGTGGTCGCCAACGCCGCCAGCGGCGCGGGCGTGCTTGCGGGCCACGAGGGCGGCGGCGACGAACAGCAGCGGCCAGACGATGTAGAACTGCTCCTCGACCGACAGGGACCAGAAGTGCTGCACCGGGCTGGCCGCGTCGTTGGACTTCAGGTAGTCCACCGCGTTGTGGGCGAGTTGCCAGTTCTGGTAATACAGCGCGCTGGCCCGGATCTCGGTGGCGGTTTCGGCCAGCCGGGGCGCGGGCAGCAACAGACGCGCGCCGACCCAGGTCACGGCGAGCACCAGGGCGGCGGCGGGCACCAGCCGCCGGGCGCGGCGGCCCCAGAAGTCGACCAGGCTCAGCTTCCCGGTCTTGGCGTAGCCGCGCCACAGGTGCCCGGTGATCAGGAACCCGGAGATGACGAAAAACACGTCCACGCCGACGAAGCCGCCGGGCAGCAGCGACGGGAACAGGTGGTAGACCACCACGAGCGCGACCGCGATCGCGCGCAGCCCCTGGATGTCCGGGCGGAAATCGCGCTCGGCCTTGGCCCCGTCGCTAGTGCCGCGCGGGCGGCCGGTGGTCGTGCCGGTCTGGACTTGGCGGGCGTGCGCCGCCTCGGGGGTACTGACCATGCTCTGACGTTTGCCTTGGGGTCTGGTTACCCGTCCGTAGACCGGCCGTGACGGTGGCTGCAGGCCCAGGCCGGTCACGTAGCGTACGATTACCGTAACTATCAGGTGTAACTGTACAAGAGACTGCTTAAGTCTAGTAAAGCGACGCGCGGGAACTACCCGAGAATCCGCAGATTACCGGGACTGGCTCCGGCGCGGGGCCAGATTAGTAACGCCCGCCCCGCCGCGGGTCGGGGTAACCGTCCGCGTAGTCGGCCGCACCGGGCCCGTAACCGTACCGGGCATCGGCGGCCTGACCAGCGCCAGGCGCCGGACTAGCCGGGGAACTGCCCGGTGACGTGCCCTCCGGGTAGCTGCGGCCCTCCGGGTAGGCGCCCCCGGTCGGGTAGGCGCCGGTAACCGGCGAAACCCCGCCTTCCGGGTAGCCATTGCTGGCCGGGTAGGCATTGCTGGCCGGATAACCGCCGTTGGCCGGATAGGCACCGTTGGCTGAGGAAGCAGCGCCGGCCGGGTAGGCGCCGGTTGCCGCGTACCCGGGGCTTGAGGCTACGCTGCCGGGTGCCGCGGTGCCTGGCGCGGCACCGCCGGGCAGGGTGCCATAGCTGCCAGACGTATAGCTCCCGGAGGGGTAGCCGCCCGAGGCATGGCTCCCGCTGCTGTGCCGTCCGGTGCTCTCCGGCCTGCCCGGGTAGTTCCCGGTGACGCCCGCGGGGTAAGCGCCGGTCAGCTGACTGGCGGTTCCGTAGCCCGCGCTGGCGCCCGAGCCAGGCAGCGCGTGCGGATCGGCGTCGGCCTTCGGCAGCGGCGGCCGGCCCGGGTAACCCTGCGAGGCGCGGGAAGCGGATTCGCCGGGAACCGGCTGCTGGTAATGATGGGCCGCGCCCGGCTGGGCGCCGCCGCCAGTAGGAGGCAGCTGGGGCCGTGCCTGCGGTGGCTGCCCGGCTGAGAATGACACCGCTTGTGGCTGCCCACCTTGTGGCTGTATGGCCTGCGGAGATCCGGTCGGCGACTGCCCGAACCTCGGGGGTGCGGCCTGATCGCGGGGGACGGCCGGGTAGCGGGCGGTGACCGCGTACGGGTCGGTGCCCGTTGACGATGAGCCGCCCTGCGGCCGGTCGTTCATGGTGAATACCTGGGTGGTCTCCCCGGTGTCCCGGCCCGATCGCCGTGACCCCTGGGAGGAGCGCGCGTCAGCGGCCGCCATGG
>JAICUO010001002.1 GCA_025935815.1 Streptosporangiaceae bacterium | reverse complement strand
GAAGAAGACCGATGCGTACGCCTCGCCACCGTTGAAGTTGCCGTCATAGCCGGCGTCGATCAGCGCCCAGGCCTTCTTCTCTTCCTCGAGCTTGCAGTCGATGAACTCCTCGACGTCCGGGTGGTCGACGTTGAGGATCACCATCTTGGCCGCGCGGCGCGTCTTGCCACCCGACTTGATGACGCCGGCGAAGGCGTCGAAGCCCTTCATGAAGGAGACCGGCCCGCTGGCCTCGCCGCCGCCGGCCAGGTGCTCCTTCGAGGAGCGGATGGTGGACAGGTTGCTGCCGGTGCCGGAGCCGAACTTGAAGAGCATGCCCTCGGTCTTGGCCAGGCCCAGGATCGACTCCATGGTGTCCTGCACGGAGTTGATGAAGCAGGCGCTGCACTGCGGGTGCTCGTCGATGCCCACGTTGAACCAGACCGGCGAGTTGAAGGCGGCTCGCTGCTTGAGGAGGATGTCCTTGAGCTCGTTGCGGAACGCATCGGCGTCTTCATCGGTCGCGAAGTAGGCGTCCTTGACGCCCCAGTCGGCGATGGTGTCCGCCACCCGGTCGATCATCTGCTTGACGGACCGTTCCCGTGTCGGGGTGCCCAGCTGGCCGCGGAAATACTTGGACGCGACCACGTTGGTGGCCAGCGCGGACCAGGGCTTGGGGAACTCGAGGTCCTTCTGCTCGAACACGACCTTGCCGTGCTCGTTGGTGATGGCCGAGTCCCGCAGGTCCCACTCGACGGTGTCATACGGGTGCACGCCCGGCCGCGTGAAGCGGCGCTCGATGCTGAGGCCCTTCCAGCCCGGCTTCTCCCCCGCCTTCAGCTGGAGGTAGCCGGTCGGCTTCGTCTTCGCCCCGTTCCCGTTCCCATTCCCGTTGCCGTTGCCGTTGCCGGCTCGGTGGCCGTTGCCCGCTTCGGTGGCGTGGCCATTGGTCGTGGTCTCGGCCTGGGGGGTCGCGCTGCGAGCCATGCTGGTGGTCGTCCTCATCCTCCGGGGGCTGCGTGGCTCCCGGCCTCCTCCTGGTTGCGGCCCCGGCTTGCGCGCCTCCGCATCGGCCCTGGAAGTGGCTCTCATGCGTGCGTTGCCGGTGTCGCGTGGGTGGGTCCTGGCGTGCCTCCACGCCGCGTGCTCAAGGGCAACGATTGTATGACGCTGTACCTGCCCGGTCAACCCCAAAACCACAACATCTTGGGGGTTCGGTGGCAGGACCCCCACAGGATATTGGGGCTAGGTGGTGCGGGTGTGTATTACTTGTGGACAGGCTGTGGCGGGAGTGTGGAGAGGTTCTGCGGCTCGGCCGGCGGCATGGCGCGGGCTTGGGCTGGCAGCCCGCGCCGCCGCAGTGCCTCTGCATGACTTGAAGGTTCTCAGCTGAGGGCGACTAACGGGGAAGTTCGGGGCGAAACCGGACCTTCCGTCCCCGATCGGCTCAGTTGAGGGCTACCACCGGTGCCTGGGGGGCCGTTCGGGTCCCGTTAGTCGCCCCCATGTGAAATCTGCGCGAGTGGGGCGAGCGGGGCGAGCGGCTGCGCGGGCTGGGTGTCCTTCGGGGTGGCGGTCTCAGCTGAGGGCGACTAACGGGG
>JAICUO010000156.1 GCA_025935815.1 Streptosporangiaceae bacterium | reverse complement strand
GTAACTCAGCCACGCGCCATCACAGCACACCGCGACCGCATCCGGAACCCGCGCCACCTGAACCTCAAACAACTCCGGCAACGACCCCGACGACACCGGCACCGCAGTGTCATTCCACCCGGTAACCAGCTGCGCCCGCTCAGCCGCGTCCAAGATATCGGCCTGCCGCGCCCGGGTCCTCGGGTCGGCGGCCACCGCCGCCAGCACCCGGCCGAACCGCCCGGCGATGGCCCGCGCGGTTGCCTCATCGAACAGGTCCGCCGCGGCTATCAGCTGCCCGCGAAGCCCGCCTGGCTGGCCCTGTCCCCCGCGGGCCTCGCCCAGGAACACCTCCAGGTCGAACCGGGCCGACTCCGTCGCCGCGCTGGTGGCGGATACCCGCACCCCAGGCAATCCGCCCGCCGCGGCCGCGTTGTTCTGCAGGACGAGCATGACCTGGAACAACGGATTGCGGGCCAGCGACCGGTCGGGGGCCAGGTCGTCCACCAGCCGCTCGAACGGCACGTCCTGGTGCTCCAGCGCCCCCAGCCAGAACCGGCGGACCCGGCCCAGCAGCTCGGTGAACCCCGGGTCCCCCGACACGTCGGTGCGCAGCACCAGCGTGTTCACGAAGAACCCGACCAGGTCATCCAGCGCCTCATCGGTGCGCCCGGCCACCGCGGTGCCGACCGGGATGTCGGTCCCCGCGCCCAGCCGCGATAGCAGCACCGCCAGCGCCGCCTGCACCACCATGAACAGCGTCACGCCCTGCTCCCGGGCCAGCCCGGCCAGCCGCCGGTGCACCGGCGCCGGGACTTCCACCGGCACCGCGTGCCCGCGGTAGCTGGCCGTCGCCGGGCGCGGCCGGTCGGCCGGCAGGGCCAGCTCCGCCGGCGCCCCGCCCAGCGCCTGCCGCCACCACGCCGCCTGCCGCGACAGCAGGCTGCCCGGGTCGCCTTCATCGCCGAGCAGCTCCCGCTGCCACATCGCGTAATCGGCATACTGCGCCGGCAACGGGTCCCACCCCGGCGCCCGGCCCGCCCGCCGCGCGGCATACGCCGCCGACAGGTCCCGGGCGAGGATCCCGGTGGACCAGCCGTCGGTGGCGATGTGGTGCAGCACCAGCACCAGCACATGCACCCCCGGCGTTATGGCCAGCAGCCGGGCCCGCACCGGCACCTGCTGTGGCCCCAGGTCGAATGGCTCGGCCGCCAGCTGCGCCACTACGGCGGGCAGGTCCGCTTCCCCGATTTGGGTGGTCGCCAGCTGCCAGCCCGCCTCCTTCAGGGTCAAGACGCGCTGGTACGGCTCACCGTCCAGGGCCGGGAACACGGTGCGCAGCACCTCGTGCCGGGTGATCACGTCCGCCAGCGCCGCCTCCAGTGCCCTGGTGTCCAGGTCTTCCAGCCGCAGCACCACCGGGACGTTGTAGACCGGCGAGGGTCCTTCCAGCTGGGCGATGAACCACAGCCGCTGCTGGGCGAACGACAACGGCACCCGCTCCGGCCGCGCCCGCACGGAGTACGTCGTCAGCGGTTGCCGGGCCGGGCCCGCCCGGTCCAGCACCGCGGCCAGCCGCGCGGGGGTTGGCGCCTCGAAGATCGCCCGCACTGGCAGCTCGGTGCCGAGCACCGTCCGGACCCGGGACACCAGCCGCACCGCCAGCAGCGAGTGCCCGCCGAGGGCGAAGAAATCGTCATCCGGCCCGACGCTCTCCACGCTGAGCACCCCGGCGAACAGGCCGCACAGCAGTTCCTCGGCCACGGTGGCCGGCCCCCGGCTCCCGGGGGACGCCGCGTAGTCCGGGGCCGGCAAGGCGCCGCGGTCCAGCTTGCCGCTGGGGGTCAGCGGCAGCGCGTCCAGCACCACCACCGCCGCGGGCACCATGTAGTCGGGCAGCCGGGCCGCCGCGTGCATCCGCGCTATCGCGGCCAGCCCATCCCGGGGATCGTTCCCACGGTCGCCGGGCCGAGGAGCCGGGACCACGTAGCCGGTCAGCCGCTGGTCGCCGGGGATGTCCTCGCGGGCGATCACGGCGGCCTGCGCCACCCCGGGGCTGTCGGCCAGCACGGCGGCGACCTCGCCGGGCTCGATCCGGAACCCGCGGATCTTGACCTGCTCATCGGCTCGCCCCGCGAAGACCAGCGCACCTGCGGCGGTCCACCTGGCCAGGTCGCCGGTGCGGTACATCCGCTCCCCGTCCGCCCCGAACGGGCAGGCGGTGAACCGTTCCGCGGTCAGCGCGGGGCGTCCGAGGTACCCCCGGGCCAGTCCGGTACCGGCGACATACAGCTCCCCGGCTACCCCGGCCGGCACCGGGCACAGCCACTCATCCAGCACGAACGCCCGGGTGTTGGCGATCGGCGCCCCGATCGGCGGGGTACTGGAGCCGCCACCGCATGCCCAGGCGGTCGAGTACACCGATGCTTCCGTCGGGCCGTACAGGTTGTGCAGGCCCGGGGTGAACCGGCTGGCGAACCGCCCGGCCAGTCCGCCCGGCAGGGCCTCGCCAGCGCAGATCACCCGGCGCAGGCTGCCGCATTGTCCGGGGTCTGCCGCGCTGATGAACGCCTCCAGCATCGAGGGCACGAACTGCACGGTGGTGATGCCTGCCTGGCTGATCAGCTCGGACAGGTAGGCCGGGTCCTGGTGGCCCCCCGGGCGGGCCATGACTAGCAGCGCGCCCTCCTGCAGGGGCCAGAACAGCTCACACACCGACACGTCGAAGCTGATCGGGGTCTTCTGCAGCACCCGGTCATCAGCGCCCAGTGCGTATACCGCCTGCATCCAGGCCAGCAGGTTGACGACGCCGGCGTGCGGGACCACCACCCCCTTGGGAATCCCGGTCGATCCCGAGGTGTAGATCACGTAGGCCGGGCTGTCACCCGGCGGCGTTGCCCGCCCAGCGCCGTTCAGGTTCTCCGCGGCCGGGCCGGCCAGCTGCGCGGCCAGCTCCGGCTCGTCGATGGCCAGGACCGGCACCGAGCATGTCTCGCGCAGCCCCGCCGCCAGCCTCCCATCGGTCAGCACGCACCGGGGCCCGGCGTCGGCGAGCATGAAGCCGATTCGCCCGGCTGGGTAGCCCGGGTCCACCGGCAGGTACGCCGCCCCGGCCTTCAGCACCGCCAGCAGCGCCACCAGCAGCTCGACGGAGCGGTCCATCAGCACCGCGACCACGGTCTCCGGCCCGATGCCGTGCGCCGCTAGCAAGCGCGCCAGCCGCCCCGCCCGCCGGTCCAGCTCCCCGTAACTCACCCAGACGTCCCCGCAGGCAACCGCCGCCGCGTCCGGCGTGCGGACCGCCCGCGCCGCGATCAGCTCCGCCACCGACCCCGCCGGCACGTCCGCCGCTGTGTCATTCCAGCCGGTGATCAGCTGCGCCCGCTCGGCCTCGCCGAGCACCTGGACCTGGCGCAGCGGGGTGGCGGGGGCGGCGTGCAGCGCGGCGGCCAGGTTGGCCAGGCACGTGTCCAGCAGCGCGCACACCAGCGCCGGGTCACCCGGCGGCACCGCATCGGCGGTGATGCCGAAGCCGTCCCCGGTGTCGTCGACGAAGACGGTCAGCGGGTAGTTGGTGGTGTCACGGGAGAACCCGCCGGTGATGCCGGGGATGCGCCGGCGGTTGTCGCGGCGGGGGCTGTGCCGGTAGTCGAGCAGGGCGGTGAACAGCGGGGTGTTGCCGGGGACGCCGCTGGCCTGCTGGGCCAGGGCGAGCGGGGCGTGCTCGTGGGCCAGCAGCCCGGCCAGCTGCGAGCGCATCGCGGCGACGGCGGCGGTCACGCTGTCGTCGCCGACCTTGACCCGGACCGGCAGCGTGTTCATGAACGGCCCCGGAGCCCGGTCGGCGCCCGGCCCGGCGTCCATCCGGCCGAACAGCAGCGTGCCGAACACCACGTCGTCACGGCCGGCGATCGCGGCCAGCACCCGCGCCCAGGCCAGGTGGAAGATGGTGGCCGGGGAGGTCCCCAGCCCGCGGGCCAGCTCCCGCACCCGCCCGGCCAGGACCGGGTCCACTGGCCGGCCGGCCACCTCGACCGCGGACCCGTCGCCGTGGGCGTCCAGCAGCCCGAACGGCGCCGTCGGCTCGGTGACGTCGCCGAGCAGCTCGGCGAAGTGCCGCTGGTGCTCCTCGGCGGGCACGCCGAGCCGGGCCTGGGCGACGAAGTCCCGGAACGGCAGCGGCGCGGGCAGCCGGTCACCCTGCCCGGCCAGCAGCGCCGCGACCTCCCCCTGCACCACTGCCAGGCCGATATGGTCCAGAACGAGGTGGTGCCGCTGCAGCAGGCACAGCCATCCCGCGCCGTCGGGGTCGGCGGCGATGTGGAGTCGCAGCAGCGGCGCGGTTCCCAGGTCCATCCGCGAGCCGGCCGCGGCCAGCAGCCCCGCCGCGGCGTCGCCGCCGGCGGGCAGGGTGACCTCGGTGACCGGCAGGCCCGCATGCCGCCAGACCACCTGCACCGGCTCGGGCAGCCCCTCCCACGCCACCGACGTCCGCAAGATGTCATGCCGGGCGATCACCTGCCCCAGCACCGCGGTGAACTCCGCCAGCCGCGCCCGCGACTCAAACCGCAGCAGCGACCACTCCAGGTACACGTCCGGGCCATCCCCGGCCAGCAGGTGGTGGAAGAACATCCCCTCCTGCAACGGCGCCAGCGGGTAAACATCGGCCACGTTCCCAGCGCCGCCCGCCACCCGGGCGATCGCCAGGTCCACCTGCCCGGCGGTGAGCCGCACCAGCGGCAGCATCGCCGGGGTGATCTGCGCCGCTCCGTCCGGGATGAGGTTCGGCGGCACCTCGGTGCCGCCCCGCCCGGCGGCGGCCAGCCCGGCCGGCGTCGGCGACTCGAACAGCGCCCGCACCGCCACCCGCACCCCGCGCTCCCGCAGCCGCTCCACCAGCGACACCGCCAGCAGCGAATGACCACCCAGGGCGAAGAAGTCGTCATCGGGCCCGACGCCCGCCACGCCCAGCACCTCAGCGAAGGCCGCGCAGATGAGCTCCTCGGTGACCGTGGCCGGGCCCCGGCCGACCTGGGACGGCGTGTAGTCGGGGGCGGGCAGCGCGGCCTTGTCCAGCTTGCCGTTGGCAGTCAGCGGCAGCACGTCCAAGACCACCACCGCGGCGGGAACCAGGTACTCAGGCAGCCGCGCGGCCGCATGCCGCCGCGCCGCCGCCGCCAGCGCCTCCCGGCCCCCCCCGCCAGCGCCCGCGCCGTCCCCGCCGGCCGCGATAACGTACCCCGTCAGGCGCTTGTCACCGGGGGTGTCCTCACGGGCGACGACGACCGCCTGGCCCACCCCCGGGCAGCCCGCCAGCACCGCAGCCACCTCACCAGGCTCGACCCGGAACCCGCGCACCTTCACCTGCTCATCAGCCCGCCCCGCGAACACCAGCCGCCCGCCCGGCAGCCACCGGGCCAGGTCCCCCGTCCGGTACATCCGCTCCCCCGCCCCGAACGGGCAAGCCACGAACCGCTCGCCAGTCAGCCCGGGGCGCCCCAGGTACCCCCGGGCCAGCCCGGTACCGGCGACGTACAGTTCGCCGGTCACCCCCGCCGGGACCGGGCACAGCCACTCATCCAGCACGAACACTCGCGTGTTGACCACGGGGGAGCCGATCGGCACCGGGTCCGCCCCGCCGTCGCACCGCCACAGCGTGGCGTCGATCGTGGTCTCGGTCGGCCCGTAGGAATTGAACATCACCCGGCCCGCCGACCAGCGCGCCATCACCTCCGGCGGGCAGGCCTCACCCGCTGTCACTACGACCGTCTCCGGGCTGACCGACCGCTCGTCCAGCGTCGCCAGCACCGCGGGCGGTAGCGTCACGTGCGTGATCGCGGCCTCAGCCAGGAACCCGGCCAGCGCCCCGCCCAGCCGCCGCTCGGCGGGGATGACCATCAGCGCCGCTCCCGACAGCAGCGCCATGCACCACTCCCACCCGAAGGTGTCAAAGCTCGCCGACGCGAACTGCGCCACCCGGTGCGAGGCACCTGCCCCGATGGAGCGGGCATGGCCCGCCGCCAGGCTCGCGAATCCCGCATGGGAGACCAGCACGCCCTTCGGCGCCCCGGTTGACCCCGAGGTGTAGATCACGTACGCGGGGTGGGTCAGCAGCGGCCGAACCGCCCGCCCGGCACCGGGCAGGCCAGCGGCCGGCCCAGCGCCCGCCAGCACGGCGCCCGCCGCCACCACGGGCATCCCCGTCAGCGAGACGTCCTGGCTGCCCTCAGCTATCACCACCGCCGCCGGCCGCGCGTCAGCCAGCATGTACCTGACCCGCTCGGCCGGATAGCCCGGGTCCACTGGCAGGTACGCGGCCCCCGCCTTCAGCACCGCCAGCAGCGCGGTGAACAGGTCCACTGAACGATCCATCATCACCGCCACCACCTGCTCCGGCCCTGCCCCCCGCGCGGCCAGCACCTCCGCCAGTCGCCCGGCCCGCCGCTCCAGCTCCCGGTAGCTCAGCCAGGTGCCCCCGCACGCCACCGCCACCGCGTCCGGCGTCCGCGCCACCTGCGCCTCAAACAACTCCGGCAAGGTGGCCGCTGCCACCTCCGCCGCCGTGTCGTTCCAGGCGGTGATGAGCTGCGCCCGCTCGGCCGCGTCCAGCACCTGGACCTGCCGGGGCCGGGCGTGCGGGTCGGCGGCCACCGCGGCCAGCACCCGGGTGAACCGGCCCGCGACGGCGCGCGCGGTCGCCGCGTCGAACAGGTCCGCCGCGGCGACCAGCTGCCCGCGCAGCCCGGCCGGGTGGCCCTGCCCGCCGCCAGCCTCGCCCAGTAGCACGCTCAGGTCGAACCGGGCCACCCCTGTCCCGGCCGGCATGACGGACGCCTGGACGCCCGGCAAGTCCGCGGACACCGGGGCGTTGTCCTGCATGGTCAGCAGGACCTGGAACAGCGGGTGGCGGCCCATCGACCGCTCCGGGGCCAGGTCATCGACCAGCCGCTCGAACGGCACGTCCTGGTGCTCCAGCGCCCCCAGCCAGAAGCCGCGCACTCGGCCCAGGATCTCGGTGAACTCCGGGTCCCCGGACAGGTCGGTGCGCAGCACCAGCGTGTTCACGAAGAACCCGACCAGGTCATCGAGCGCCTCATCGGTGCGCCCGGCGACCGCGGTGCCGACCGGGATGTCGGCGCCCGCGCCCAGCCGCGACAGCAGCACCGCCAGCGCCGCCTGGACCACCATGAACAGCGTCACGCCCTGCTCGCGGGCCAGCGCGGCCAGCCCGGCGTGCACCCCGGCGGGCACCTCCACCGGCGCCGCGTGCTCGCGGTGGCTGGCTACCGCCGGGCGCGGCCGGTCGGCCGGCAGCGCCAGCTCCGGCGGCGCCCCGGCCAGGGCCTGCCGCCACCATGCCGCCTGCCGCGACAGCAGGCTGGCGGGGTCGTCCTCGTCGCCGAGCAGCTCCCGCTGCCACATCGCGTAATCGGCGTACTGCGCCGGCAGCGGCGCCCAGCCCGCCGCCCGGCCCTCGCGCCGCGCGCGATAGGCCGCCGACAGGTCGCGAGCCCAGATTCCCGCCGACCAGCCGTCGGTGGCGATGTGGTGCAGCACCAGCACCAGCACGTGCACGCCGACTGCCACCCGTAGCAGCCGCGCCCGCACGGGAATCTCGGTGGCCAGGTCGAATGGCTCGGCCGCGATGCCCGTCACCGCACCCGGCAGGTCCTCCTCGATCACGTCGGTGACCGGCAGCCGCCAGCCCAGCTCGTCCACCCCGAGGACCCGCTGCCAGGGCTGCCCGTCTGCCGCGGGCAGCACGGTGCGCAGGACCTCGTGCCTGGCGATCACGTCACCGAGCGCCACTTCGAGCGCCTCCGCGTCCAGGTCGCCGTCCAGCCGCAGCGCCAACGGCGTGTTGTACATCGCTGACGGGCCCTCCAGCTGGCCGATGAACCACAGCCGCTGCTGGGCGAACGACAGCGGCACCCGCTGCGGCCGCGGTCGCCCGGAGTACGCCGCCAGCGACAGCCGCGCCGGGCCAGTTCCTCGCAGCCGGGCGGCCAGCCGCGCCGGGGTCGGCGCGTCGAACACCGCCCGCACGCCCACCTCCGCGCCCAGCACCGCCCGCACCCGGGACGCTAGCCGCACCGCTAGCAGCGAGTGCCCGCCGAGGGCGAAGAAGTCGTCGTCGGGCCCGACCCGCTCGGCCCCCAGCACCCCGGCGAACGCCGCGCACAAGATCTTCTCGACGACCGTCACCGGCACCCGGCCGGCCCCGGCCGCCGGGCGCTCCGGGGCCGGCAGGGCGTTCCGGTTCAGCTTGCCGCTGGCGGTCAGGGGCAGTGCCTCGAGGATCACCACCGCCGAGGGCACCATGTGCTCGGGCAGCCGGGCCGCTGCGTGCTCTCGCACCTTCGCCGCCAGCCCGCCGTGGTCCCCGCTCCCGGGGCCGACGCCGGTGCCGGGACCGGCGGCGGGCACCACGTACCCGGTCAGCCGCTTGTCGCCCGGGGTGTCCTCGCGGACGGCCACCGCCGCCTGCGCCACCCCCGGGCAGCGAGCCAGCACCGCCTCCACTTCGCCGGGCTCGATCCGGAACCCGCGGACCTTGACCTGCTCATCAGCTCGCCCGGCGAACACCAGCACTCCGCCGGCGGTCCACTTCGCCAGGTCCCCGGTCCGGTACATCCGCTCTCCGCCGCCCCCGAACGGGCACGCGATGAACCGTTCCGCGGTCAGCCCGGGGCGACCCAGGTAACCGCGGGCCAGCTGGGCCCCCGCGATGTACAGCTCTCCGTTCACCCCTCCGGGCACCGGGCACAGCCACTGGTCCAGCACAAACACTCGGGTGTTCCAGAGGGGCTGCCCGATCGGCACCGTTGCGTCACGGCCGTTGGGCTCGCCGCGCAAGGCGGTAGCATCCACGGTGGCTTCGGTTGGCCCGTACATGTTGTGCAGCGGCCTGCCCAGCAGGGAGACGAACCGCCGGTACAGGCTGGCCGTGAGCGCCTCCCCGGCCGAGAACGCCATCCGCAGCCCCGTGCACAGCGCCGCCGACGGCTCATCCACGAATGCCTCGAGCATCGACGGAACGAACTGGGCGACCGTGACCCGCTCCCGGCGGATCAGCCCCGCGAGGTAGGCCGGGTCCTGGTGGCCGCCCGGCCGCGCGAGCACTAGCATGGCCCCTTCCAGCAACGGCCAGAAGAATTCCCACACCGATGCGTCAAAACTGAACGGCGCCTTCTGCAGCACGCGGTCAGACTCGGCGAGCCAGTAGGTGCCCTGCATCCAGGCCATGTGATTGACCACGCCGGTATGCGGGACCACCACCCCCTTGGGCTGCCCGGTGGAACCGGAGGTATAGGTCACGTACGCCGGATGCCGGGGCCGTAGCCGCGCACCGCGCTCGCCGTCGCCGGGCTCAGCGTCGGTGATCGTGGCGGGCGCCGGGGTCTCGGCGGGCTCGCCGACGACCAGAACCGGCACGGTCACCGGCCCTGGCAGGCCCGGGGCGGCGGCGCCTGAGGTGATGATCAGCGCCGGGCTCGCATCGGCGAGCATGAACGCGATCCGCGTCGCCGGATAGGCCGGGTCGACCGGCAGGTAGGCGGCCCCGGCCTTGAGCACGCCGAGCAGCGTGGTCACCAGCTCGGCGGAGCGCTCCATCGCCACCGCCACTACCGTCTCCGGCCCGGCCCCGCGCGCGGCCAGCAGCCGGGCCAGCCGGCTGGAACGCGCGTTCAGCTCCGTGTAGCTGAGGCTCACCCCATCGCAGGCGACCGCTATCGCATCCGGGACCCGCGCCACCTGGGCCGCGAATAGCTCCGGCACGGTCGAGTCCGGCACTTCGCGGCTGGTGTCGTTCCAGGCGGTGAGGACCTGCGCCCGCTCGGCGGGATCGAGGATGCCGGCCTGCCGTGGTCGGATTCGCGGGTTGACAGCCACCGCGGCCAGCACCCGGGCGAAGCGTCCCGCGATTACCCGGGCGGTCGGCTCATCGAACAGGTCCGCCGCCGCCATCAGCCGCCCGCGCAGCCGGCCGGGCGAGCCCTTCCCGTCGCGAGCCCCGCCCAGGCTCACCTCGAGGTCGAGCCGGGCGACCTCTGTCCCGGCGGGAACCGCGGACGCCTGCACGCCCGGCAGGACCGCAGCGGCCGGGGTGGTGTCCTGCACTATGAGCATGACCTGGAACAGCGGGTTGCGGGCGGGCGACCGGTCCGGGGCCAGGTCATCGACCAGGCGCTCGAACGGCACGTCCTGGTGATCCAGCGCTCCCAGCCAGAACTCCCGGACCCGGCCCAGGATCTCGGTGAACTCCGGGTCACCGGACACGTCGGTGCGCAGCACCAGCGTGTTGACGAAGAACCCGATCAGCTCATCCAGCGCGTCATCGGTCCGCCCGGCCACCGGCGTCCCGACCGGGATGTCGTCTCCCGCGCCCAGCCGCGACAGCAGCACCGCCAGCGCGGCCTGCATCACCATGAACAGCGTCACGCCCTGCTCGCGGGCCAGGGCGGCCAGCCCGGCATGCGCCGGCGCTGGTATCTCCAGCGGCACTGCGTGCCCGCGGTGGGTCGGGGCGGCCGGGCGCGGCCGGTCGGCCGGCAGCGCCAGTTCCGGTGGCGCCCCGGCCAGCGCCCTGCGCCACCAGGTGGCCTGTCGCGACAGCAAGCTGGCGGGGTCATCGGCATCGCCCAGCAGCTCCCGCTGCCAGATGGCGTAGTCGGCGTACTGCACCGGCAACGGCGCCCATTCCGGTGCCTGCCCGTCCCGCCGCGCGCTATAGGCCGCCGACAGGTCCCGGGCCAGCACTCCGGTCGACCAGCCGTCAGTGGCGATGTGGTGGATCACCAGCACCAGGACGTGCACCCCCGGCGCCACGGCCAGCAACCGCGCCCGCACCGGAACCTGCGCGGCCAGGTCAAACGGCTCCGCCACCACCCGCGCTACTTCCGCCGGCAGGTCCTCCTCGGCCGCGCCGGCGGTCTCCAGCCGCCAGCGCGCCTCCGCCAGGGACAGGATGCGCTGGTAGGGCTGCCCATCGGCCGCCGGGAACACGGTGCGCAGCACCTCGTGCCGGGCGATCACATCCGCTAGTGCCGCGCCCAGCGCGGCAGCGTCCAGATCCCCGTCCAGCCGCAGCACCACCGGGAGGTTGTGGATCGCCGACGGGCCCTCCAGCTGGGCGATGAACCATAGCCGCTGCTGGGCGAACGACAATGGGATCATCACGGCTCCTCGCTCATGCGCCTCGGCCGCAGCCGTGGCCTGGATGGCTCTTGGTTTTCAACGTGGCTGGCCAGCCCGGCCGGGGTGGGGGTATCGAAGACCGCCCGGACTGGTATCTCGGTGCCGAGCACAGAGCGGATCCGGTTAACGAGCCGGACCGCCAGCAGCGAGTGCCCGCCCAGGGCGAAGAAGTCATCATCCGGGCCGGTCCGCTCGAGTCCCAGCACCCCGGCGAACAGGCCGCACAGCAGTTCCTCCGCCACGGTGGCCGGCTCTCGGCCCGTGGCCGCCGCCGCGTACCCCGGGGCTGGCAGGCCAGCCCGGTCCAGCTTGCCGCTGGGCGTCAGCGGCAGCGCGGCCAAGACCACCACCGCCGCGGGCACCATGTGCTCCGGCAGCCGGGCCGCCGCGTGCTCTCGCGCCGCCGCCGCCAGCCCATCGTGGTCCCCGCCGTCGGGGACCACGTACCCGGCCAGCCGCATATCGCCCGGGATGTCCTCGCGGACGGTCACCACGGCCTGCGCTACTCCCGGGCAGCCGGCCAGCACCGCCTCGACCTCGCTCGGCTCGATCCGGAACCCGCGGATCTTCACCTGTTCATCCGCCCGCCCGACGAAGGCCAGCTGTCCGCCCGGAAGCCACTTCGCCACGTCCCCCGTTCGGTACATCCGGTCCCCGCCCGCCCCGAACGGGCACGCGAGGAACCGCTCCCCGGTCAGCGCCGGGCGGCCCAGGTAGCCGCGGGCCAGCTGGGCCCCGGCCAGGTACAGCTCTCCCGCCACTCCCGCGGGCACCGGGCATAGCCATTCATCCAGCACGTACGCCCGGGTATTGGCGAGTGGGGTGCCAATGTCGGGCTCGCCGCCGGCCGTCAGCGGGCGAGACATTGACGCGCACACCGTTGACTCGGTCGGCCCGTAGCCATTGATGAACCGCCGTCCGGACGCCCACCGCGCCGCCAGCCCGCCGTCTAGCGCCTCGCCGCCCGAGACCAGCGTGCGCACCGGCTCCAGGTCTCCCGCTTCCAGCCCCGCCAACACCGCCGGCGGCACCGTCAGGTGCGTCACTCCCTCCCGGGCCACCACTGCCGCCAGCCCCGGCCCGGCCAGCAGCTCCCGGGCCGCCGCCGCCACCAGGCACCCACCTGAGCACAGCCCCATCCCGAGCTCCGCGACTGACGCGTCGAACGCCGGCGAGGCAAACAGCAGCACCCGAGACCCCGCATCCACCGCGAGCCGTTCCACCTCTGCCGCGGCCATGTTCGCTATCCCGCCGTGGGTGGCCGTTACGCCCTTCGGGGTTCCGGTGGACCCCGAGGTGTAGATCACGTACGCCAGCCGCCCGCCCGGCGCCGGCCCCGCCTGCGCCGGGGCCGCCGCCGCGACCGCCGCCGCGGTGCGCGGGTCATCCAGCTCGATCACCGGCACCCGCCCGGCCGGCAGCCCCTCCAGCGCCCCCCCGGTCCCGGCCACCAGCGCGGCCCGGCTGTCGGCCAGCATGAACGCCAGCCGCTGAGCCGGCCAGCCCGGGTCCAGCGGCAGGTACGCCGCCCCCGCCAGCCACGCCCCCACCATCGCGGCCACCATCTCCGCGCCCCGGTCCAGGCACAGCCCCACCACCGTCTCCGGCCCCGCCCCCGCCGCCCGCAAGAACCCGCCCAGCCGGCCCGCCCTCTCCAGCAGCCGCCCGTAGCTGACCCACGCCCCGCCAGCGCACACCGCCACCGCATCCGGCACCACCGCCGCCCGCCCCGCGACCAGCTCCGGCAACGACCCGGCCGGCACCACCGCCGCCGTGTCATTCCACCCCGCGACCAGCTGCGCCCGCTCCGCCGCATCCAAGATGCCCACCTGCCGCACCCGCGCACCCGGCGCCACCGCCACCGCCGCCAGCACCCGCCCGAACCGGCCCGCGATCGCCCGCGCCGTCGGCTCATCGAACAAGTCCGCCGCCGCCAGCAAGTTCCCGCGCAGCCCTCCGGGCTGGCCCGGCTCGCCGCCGGCCTCGCCCAGCAGCACGCTCAGGTCGAACCGCGCCACCTCGATCCCGGGGCTGATCCCGGATGCCCGCACCCCGGGCAGCGACGCCGGCACCGCCGCGTTGTTCTGCATGGTCAACAGCACCTGGAACAGCGGGTGCCGCCCCAGTGACCGGCCCGGGGCCAGGTCATCGACCAGCCGCTCGAACGGCACGTCCTGGTGCTCCAGCGCCCCCAGCCAGAACCGCCGCACCCGCCCCAGCAACTCAGTGAACTCCGGGTCCCCCGACACGTCGGTGCGCAGCACCAGCGTGTTCACGAAGAACCCGACCAGGTCATCGAGCGCCTCATCAGTGCGCCCGGCGATCCCGGTCCCGACCGGGATATCGCAGCCCGCGCCCAGCTTCGACAACAGCACCGCCAGCGCCGCCTGCACCACCATGAACAACGTCACGCCCTGCTCCCGGGCCAGCCCCGCCAGCCCGGCGTG
>JAICUO010000295.1 GCA_025935815.1 Streptosporangiaceae bacterium | reverse complement strand
GGCGGCCCGTCCTACCCGGTCATCACCGGCGACTACGACGCGGCCTTCCGCTGGGATTCGCACCCGATCGCGGCGGGCACGCCGCTGGCCGTCCCGACCCCCCTGTTCACCAAGCTGGACACCTCGGTGGTCGACGAGGAAATAGCCCGGCTCGGCGACCAGCCCGGGCAGGACTAGGCCGTAACGGACCCCAGGTGACTGCTTCGGCCCCACCCGGCCCGGAGGATGCGGCCCTCCCGGAACCGGGCGCCTTCGACGGCCACACCCACATGGACATCATGGGGCTGCCGGTTGACGGGGTGCTCGCCGACGCGCGCGCCGTCGGCATCACCCGGGTCCTCAACGCCGGCTGTGACATCCCGTCGTCTCGCTGGTCGGCCGCCCGCGCGGCCGAGCACGACGGCGCCTACGCCGCTGTCGCGATCCACCCGAACGAGACCGGCTCCGTCGATGACCGCCGCGCTGAGGTGCTGGCCGAGCTGGCCGAGCTGGCCGCCCAGCCCGGCGTGGTCGCCATCGGCGAGACCGGGCTGGACTACTACCGGGACTGGGCCGCGCCGCAGGTCCAGCGGTGGTGGTTCCGCGCGCACATCCAGCTGGCCCGGCAGGCCGGCAAGGCGCTGATGATCCACGACCGGGACGCGCACGCCGAGGTGCTGGACATCCTGGACCAGACGGGGCCGTGGCCGCCCGACAGCGTGGTCTTCCACTGCTTCTCCGGCGACGCCGCGATGGCCCGGCGCTGCGCCGAGGCGGGCTACATCATGAGCTTCGCCGGGAACGTGACCTTCAAGAACGCCGGCGACCTGCGCGCGGCCGCCCTCGTCGCCCCCGCCGAGCTGATCATCGCCGAGACCGACGCGCCGTACCTGACCCCGGCCCCGCACCGCGGCAAGCCGAACTCCCCGGCCATGACCGCGCACACCGTCCGCTTCCTGAGCGACTTGAAGGGCCTGGACCTCGCCGACTTCTGCGCGCAGCTGCAGTCCACCGGCAAGCGCGTCTTCCGCTGGTGAGCACTCTCGTGCGCCCCTGCACCCCGCACCCCTCACCCCAACCCCTCCCACCCCAACGCGGCAAATGCGCATTCGCTCGGCTGGCGAGTGCGGCAAATGCGCGTTTGACCCGGTACGGGGACAGGGCGCGATGAGCGCGGGCCACGCGGTGCGGCTGCTGGGGGCCGGAGACGTGCGGGCGATCGCCGCCCGCCTGGGGGTACGGCCGACGAAGAAGCTCGGCCAGAACTTCGTCGTCGAGCCGGGGACCGTGCGGCAGATCGCGACGCTGGCCGGCCCGTTCGCGCCGGGCGACGTGATCCTGGAGGTCGGCCCCGGGCTCGGGTCGCTAACGCTCGCGCTGGTGGAAGCGGCCGCCCCGGTGCCGGGCGCGCGGGTCGTGGCCGTCGAGATCGACCCGGTCCTGGCCGCTGAGCTGCCCAAGACGATCGCCGACCGCGCCCCCGGCCTCGCTGACCGCGCTGACGTCATCCCGGCCGATGCCCTGGGAGTTACCTCGCTGGAGGGTAAGGCGCCCACCGCGCTGGCGGCCAACCTCCCGTATAACGTGGCCGTTCCCGTGGTCCTGCACTTGCTGGCCGGGTTCCCCTCCATCGCCCGGGGGATCGTCATGGTGCAAGCCGAGGTGGCCGACCGGATGTGCGCCGGGCCGGGGAGCCGGGTGTACGGGGTGCCGTCGGCCAAGCTGGCCTGGTACGCCCAGGCGCGGCTGGCCGGGACGGTACCGCGCACGGTCTTCTGGCCGGTGCCCAACGTGGATTCCAAGCTGGTCGCGTTCACCCGGCACGACCCGCCGGTTTCCGCGGCCTCGCGCACCGAGGTCTTCACCGTGATCGACGCGGCCTTCGGCCAGCGCCGCAAGACCCTGCGGGCGGCGCTGTCGAGCTGGGCTGGCTCTCCCGACGCCGCCGAGCGCATCGTGCGGGCGGCCGGCGTTAGCCCCGGAGCGCGCGGGGAGTCACTCGAGATCGCCGAGTTCGCCCGGATCGCGCAGGCTAAGGCATCCCTCGCGGGGGGTAGGCTCCAGTGATCGTGAGCCAAAGTGTCACGGTACGGGTGCCCGCGAAGATCAACCTGCAGCTCGCGGTCGGCCCGCTGCGCCCGGACGGCTACCACCACCTCGTCACCGTGTTCCACGCCATCTCGCTGTACGACGAGGTCACCGTCGCCGTTGCCGACGGTGAGGGCGATGACAGCGTGACCGTGACCGGGGAGGGCGCCGCCGAGGTCCCCGCCGACCGCGACAACCTTGCCCTCCGGGCGGTCCGGGCCCTGCGTGACGCGATAGCCGGGCGGGAAGCGGCCCCCGCGGTGCGCGTCGCGATCGCCAAGAAGATCCCGGTCGCCGGCGGCATGGCCGGCGGCAGCGCCGACGCGGCGGCCGCCATCGTCGCCTGCGACGCGCTGTGGGGGACCGGGCTCTCGCCCGCCGAGTTGTCCGAGGTCGCCGCCCAGGTGGGCAGCGACGTCGCGTTCGCGCTGCTCGGCGGCACCGCGGTCGGCCGCGGCCGCGGCGAGCAGCTCACCCCGGCGCTGGTCGCCCCGGCCAGTTACCACTGGGTGCTGGCCTTCGCGAGCGGCCACCTGTCCACCCCGCTGGTGTACAAGACGCTGGACACCCAGCGCGAGGGCCGGATGGTGCAGTCGCCGGAGCTGAGCCATGAGCTGATGGGGGCGCTGCGGGCCGGCGACCCGCTTCGGCTGGGCCGGGCGCTGTCCAATGACCTGCAGGCCCCGGCGCTCGCCTTGTTCCCGGCGCTGCGCAAGACCCTGGCGGCCGGCCGCGAGGCGGGCGCGCTCGGCGCGCTGGTCTCTGGCTCCGGCCCCACCTGCCTGTTCCTCGCCCGCGACGCCGAGCACGCCACGGAACTGGCGGTCCAGCTCTCGGGGGCCGGCGTATGCCGCACGGTGGCCCGGGCGGCCGGCCCGGTCCCCGGCGCGACCGTGGTCAGCGCGGAAGGCTGATCCCCGGATGGTGAACCTGATCAGCCTGGAGAAGGCGGCTAAGGCTTTCGGCCCGCAGGTGCTGCTGGACGGCGTCTCGCTCGGCATCGGGGAGCGGGACCGGATCGGCGTCGTCGGCCGCAACGGGGCCGGCAAGTCCACGCTGCTGTCCATCCTCGGCGGCGCCACCCAGCCGGACTCCGGGCGCGTCGCGCGGGCCTCGGCGCTGCGCGTGGGGTACCTGCGGCAGGCGGATGACCTGTCCGGGCCGGTCGGCCGGCTCGTCTTCGGCGACCTCAGCGAGACGGGGGCGTGGGAGCGGGAGCCCAGGGCCCGTTACGTGGCCAATGAGCTGCTGGCCGGGGTGCCCCTGGACGCGGAGGCCGGCGTGCTGTCGGGCGGGGAGCGGCGGCGGGTCGCCCTGGCCTCCCTGCTGGTGGCCGAGCGGGACCTGCTGCTGCTCGACGAGCCCACCAACCACCTGGACATCGAGGCCATCGACTGGCTGGGCCGCTACCTGCGCGACCTGGGCACCGCGCTCGTCGTCGTCAGCCACGACCGGTGGCTGCTCGACACCGCGTGCGACCATATGTGGGAAGTCGACGGCGGGCAGGTGTACGCGCACGAGGGCGGCTACTCCGCCTACGT
Source organism: Streptosporangiaceae bacterium (assembly GCA_025935815.1). Taxonomy (GTDB): domain Bacteria; phylum Actinomycetota; class Actinomycetes; order Streptosporangiales; family Streptosporangiaceae; genus Trebonia. The sequence goes on along the minus strand of JAICUO010000295.1, from coordinate 5,919 downwards.
GCTGGCGACCGCCGAGCGGCTGCGGACAGCCGAGGCCGATGAGCAACGACGACGCAACCTGGCCCGCAAGGAGCTGGCCTGGCTGCGGCGCGGGCCGCAGGCGCGGAGCACCAAGCCGAAGTTCCGGGTCGATGCCGCCAACGCGCTCATCGCGGCCGAGCCGCCCGCCCGGGAAACCGCCGAGCTGACCCGCATGGCGACCGCCCGGCTCGGTAAGACCGTGCTCGAGCTGGGGGACGTGTCGCTGTCGGTGGCCGGGCGGACCCTACTGGACCAGGTGACCTGGCTCATCGGGCCCGGGGACCGCATCGGGATCGTCGGCGTCAACGGCGCGGGCAAGACGACGCTGCTGCGGACGCTGGCCGCGCCGGCGCCGGAGGGCATCAAGATCGACGGCACCGTGGTGCGCGGGAAGACGATCCGGGTCGGTTACCTGTCGCAGGAGCTGACCGAGCTCGACCCGGCCAAGCGGGTGCGCGAGTCCGTCGAGGAGATCCGGCTGCGGATCGTCGTCGGGAAGCGGGAGCTTTCGGCCGGGCAGCTGCTGGAGCGGCTCGGCTTCATCGGGGACCGCCAGTGGACGCCTGTCGGGGACCTGTCCGGCGGCGAGCGGCGACGGCTGCAGATGCTACGGCTGCTGATGGACGAGCCGAACGTGCTGCTCCTCGATGAGCCGACCAACGACCTCGACATCGACATGCTGACCGAGCTCGAGGACATCCTGGACGGGTGGCCGGGCACGCTGGTCATCGTCAGCCACGACCGGTACTTCCTGGAGCGCGCGTGCGATCACGTCGTGGCGCTCGTCGGCGACGGGAAGATCGCGTTCCTCGGCGGCGGAGTAGATGAGTACCTGGAGCGGTCCCGCGCGCGGCGGGCGTCGCTGGCCGCCGCGGCCGCGGCGGCGGCTCCGGCCGCGCGCCCGGTCTCGTCGGCGGCCACGGAGCGGCTCGCCAAGAAGGAACTGGCCCGGCTGGAGCGGCAGATCGACAAGCTGTCCGAGCGGGAGGCGAAGCTGCACGCCGACCTCGCGGCCAACTCGACCGACTACGTGAAGCTGACCGAGCTAGGAGACCAGCTGCGCTCCGTCCAGGCCGAGAAAGCCGGCCTGGAGGAGCGCTGGCTGGAGGTCGCTACCGACCTGGGCTAGCGGTCGCGCGGATTGCCTGGCCGGGCGGCCGCTCATCGCTAGCGGTCGGCGTCGAGGGGAGCGAGCAGGACGCGCAGCATGGCGGCCAGTGCCTGCCGCTGGTCGTCGCTGAGCCCCGCCAGCAGCTTCCGCTCGCTGGTGAGCAGGTCCGCCAGCGCGTCGTCGACGCGGGCGCGGCCCGCCTCGGTGAGCGTCACCAGGACGCCCCGGCGATCCCGCGGGTCCGGCTCCCGGTGGACCAGGCCCGCCTCGGCGAGCCGGTCGATCCGGTTGGTCATCGTGCCGGAGGTCACCAGCGTGGCCCGCAGCAGCGCGCCGGGGGTGAGCTGGAATGGCGGGCCAACCCGGCGCAGCGCCGATAGCACGTCGAATTCCCATGTCTCCAGGCCGTGGCTGGCGAACGCGCTCCGCCGGGCGATGTCCAGGTGCCTGGCCAGCCGGGATACGCGGCTGAGCACGTGCATGGGGCCGACCTCGAGGTCCGGCCGCTGCGCCTGCCATTGCGCGACCAGCTCATCGACCTCATCGGTCTCATTGGTCCACCATGTGTCATGCCCCATGCGGTACAGCTTATCTCTTGACGTCAAGAAGCTTGATGGGCTAGCGTTTCCTCGACATCAAGATTCATGATGTGAAGGTACTTGAGTTTGCCCCGCTTCAAGACAGTGAGGGAGAGCGGCGATGTGGGATGCGACGCAGTATCTGCGGTATGGCGGCGAGCGCGCGCGGCCGTTCCTTGACCTGCTCGGGCAGGTCGGCGCGGAGCGGCCCCGGCGCGTCGTGGACCTGGGCTGCGGGCCGGGCAACCTGACCGCCCTACTCGCCCGGCGCTGGCCGCAGGCCGAGGTCGTGGGGGTGGACAACTCGGCGGAGATGGTGACGGCGGCGCGCGCCCTGGCGCTGCCCGGGGTCTCGTTCGAGCTCGGCGACGTGCGGGACTGGCGTGCCGGGGATGCCCCGGACGTGATTACCTGCAACGCGGTGCTCCAGTGGGTACCCGGCCACCATGACCTCATCGCGAGCTGGGCCGGCCTGCTCGCCCCGGGCGGCTGGCTCGCCTTCCAGCTGCCGGGCAACTTCGACGCGCCGCACCACGCGCTCATCGCCGAGCTGGCCGGCGCCCCCCGCTGGCGGGCGCTGCTCGCCGATGTGCGGCTCAACCGGCAGGCCGGCGACCCGGCGGAGTACGCCGGGCTGCTCACCGGCCCGGGGTTCCGCGTCAACGCCTGGGAGACGACGTACCTGCACATACTGCCGGGGGAGAACCCGGTCCTGGAGTGGGCCAAGGGGACGGCGCTGCGCCCGGTGCTGGCGGCGCTGACCGCCGAGCAGGGCACCGCCTTCCTCGCCGAGTACGGAAACCGGCTGCGGGATGCGTACAAGCCTCGCCCGTTCGGTACATTCTTCCCATTCCGCCGCGTGTTCACCGTGGTCCACCGCGACGAGGCGGGAAGGCAACCTAGCAATTCCAATTGATTTAATAGGGAACTGATGCCATGATCTCTAGCGTGCCGGAGCTCCGCCCGGACGGGGCGCGGTCGATCGCGGAGATCCTCCAGTCGGCGCGGGACCGCCTTGACCGGGTCGCGCCGCGCGAGGCGCGCGCCGAGCAGGCATCGGGCGCGGTACTGGTCGACATCCGGCCGGCCGGGCAGCGCGCCGCCGATGGCGAGATCCCCGGCTCGTGGGTCATCGAGCGCAACCACCTGGAGTGGCGGCTCGACCCGGCCAGCGACGCCCGGCTGCCCTGGGTCACCGGATACGGCCACCGGATCATCGTGTTCTGCCAGGAGGGCTATACCTCCAGCCTCGCCGCGGCCGCCCTGCTCGACTTGGGCCTCTTCCGTGCGACGGACATGATCGGCGGCCAGCGCGGATGGGCGGCGGCGGGCCTGCCCACCGTCCCCGCGGCGGACCGGGCGGCCAACCTGGCCCCCGGCGCCGTCCACGCGGGCTAGCCCCGGGGGTCTTTGGGGGTTGCGGCCTTGAGGTTGGGCCCCAGGCCGGCCAGGCCGGCCCACGCCAGGTCAATCATGTTCGCGGCGACCTGCTCTAGCTTCGGCTTGCGCGCGTCCAGCCACCACTGGCCGGTGAACGCGACCATGCCGACCATCATCTGCGAGTACATGGCCGCGAGCTTCGGGTCCTTGCCCCGGGACTGCAGGAAGTCGGCCATGATGTACTCGACCTGCCCCGCGATGTCCGACAGCAGCGTCCCGTACGTGCCGCCGCCGGACCCGGGGTTGGAGTCACGGACCAGGATCCGGAAGCCGTCGGCGTTCTCGTCGATGTACCGCAGCAGGCCGACGGCGGCCGCCTCGAACTTGGCCGTCGTGTGCTCACCCTCGAGCAGCACGGCGGTGGTCGTCAGCAGCCGCTCGACCTCCCGGTCAACGACCACCGCGTAGAGCCCTTCCTTGCCGCCGAAGTGCTCGTAGACAACTGGCTTGGAGACGCCCGCCTGGGCGGCGATCTCCTCGATCGAGGTGCCCTCGAATCCACGCTCCGCGAACAGCCGCCGCCCGATGTCCAGGAGCTGCTGTCGGCGCTCCTTCCCGGTCATGCGTCTTTTTCCTGGCCTGGAAGGGGATTCTGTCACCGGTTCATCATGTCGGCTATGCCGCCTGCCTGTCAGCCTGGCCCGCAGGCTTTATCGACTTTTCGCCGGGCTGCTCGGCGTTCCTGGCCGTGGCCCGCCGGGTCATGGCGCCCTTGGTCATCGAGCCCAGGACCCGCTTCGCCCCGGACGGGCGCTTGGCGGCCAGCCGCTCCTCATCCGGCCAGCGCACGTCCCACGCCCAGCCGAGCCTCTCGAACGCCCAGATCACCCGCGCGCTCGGGTCGAGTTGCCCGCGCAGGGCGCCGTGCCGGGCGCAGGTCGGGTCGGCGTGGTGCAGGTTGTGCCAGGACTCCCCGAACGACGCGATGGCCAGCCAGGCGACGTTGCGCGACTTGTCGCGGACCACGAAGTCCTCGTTGCCGAAGACGTGGCAGATCGAGTTGATCGACCACGTCACGTGGTGCAGCAGGGCCACCCGGACCAGGCTCGCCCAGAAGAACGCGGTCAGCGCGGCGTGGAACGACATCCCCCACAGACCGCCGATCAGCGCCGGGGCCAGCAGCGAGATCGCCACCCAGCCGCCGAAGAAGCCATCGACCTTCCGGATCGAGCTGTCGGCCAGCAAGTCCGGGGAGAACTTCTCCTGCGAGGTCTGGTTGGGGTCGAACAGCCAGCCGGTGTGCGCCCACAGCAGGCCCTTGGCCAGGGACTTCCAGCCCGGCCCGAAGCGCCACGGCGAGTGCGGGTCGCCTTCCTTGTCGCTGTACTTGTGATGCCTGCGGTGGTCGCTCACCCAGGTGATCACCGGACCCTCGATCGCCAGGCTGCCCGCGATGGCCATCGCGATCCGCAGCGGCCGGTTGGCCTTGAACGAGGCGTGCGTGAAGTAGCGGTGGAACCCGACCGTGATGCCGAGGCCGGATACCCAGTAGAAGACCAGCGCGATGATCACGTCGTGCCAGCCCAGGCCCCAGCCCCACAGCGCCGGGATCGCGGCCGCCATCGCCAGCAGCGGGATCACCACGAACAGGCCCAGGGCGAACTGCTGGGCAGTGGTGGCCTTCTCATCCTCCACGTCCGGTCTGGCCATCGAGCGCGCCGCAGGCGCGCGGACTGTCGCGGTGAGCCTCGGGTTGATGGATGCGTCCGGAGTCGTGGACATGTTGCTCCTTCGGGTCAGGCCGCCAGGCGGAAGCCTTGTACGCTTACGTAACCGTAGCCTACGAGACCGTAGGTTGGGCAACCCCTGCAGATGAATTTCCGCAAATCGCTGGGTTGAACGTTGGGTGAACGAAGCCGCAGCGTCTCATTATCCGAGACGGAACTAGGCTGTCCGAACCCTGACGCCCACGTCAGAGACCTAGCAGGCGCGATGCTGTGCGCGCCTGCTCTGATTTGTCACGCGCTCCTCTTCCCGCAGAGGCGGGCGTTAATCGAGCTGGCCGCAGTAGGTGAGGGGAGGCCGAGGGGGCGTCCGGGCGAGCACCGAGGCAGATCCACTCTGAGTGGTCACATAATTACGTTCCGGCACCTGGACTCGAACCAGGACAACGGACTCCAAAGGACCGCGGGCTGCCGATTACCCAATGCCGGACTATGGCTACAGCCTGTTGGTGAAATCTGGGGTCGGCTGCAGCCAACTACCAACTCCAGGATACCGGCCCGTCCGGGTCAACGGCGAGAAGTTACGCTGCCGCCATCAACGGCCGAGGCCCAGCCCTCGATCTTGCGGGACAGGCTGGGCGCCTCGACATGAGCCGGCCCGGGGGGCGTGAGTTATGGTTAGTTGAGGTTATGCAAGTATCACCGAGCGGGGAGCACATCCACCCATGGCGGCCTCATCGCAACCGGCCTCACCCGTCCCGTCCGGCGCATCGGCACCCGGGGCAGGGAGGCCCGCCCCGGGCCTGGGCCCGCGCTACAAGTGGATAGCGCTGTCCAACACGACGCTCGGCGTGCTGATGGCGACGATCAACCAGTCGATCGTGCTGATCTCACTGCCGGACATCTTCCACGGCATCAACCTGGACCCGCTGGCTCCCGGAAACACCAGCTACCTGCTGTGGATGTTCATGGGGTTCCTCGTCGTCTCCGCCGTCCTGGTGGTGTCGTTCGGCCGGCTGGGCGACATGTACGGCCGGGTGCGCATGTACAACATGGGCTTCGCGATCTTCAGCGTCGCGTCGATCGCGCTGACCCTGACCTACAT
>JAICUO010000903.1 GCA_025935815.1 Streptosporangiaceae bacterium | reverse complement strand
GCCTCGTCGAACGCCAGGCCGGAGGCGACGTACTCGCGGATCCGCTCCAGCCCGAGGAAGCCGGCGTGGCCCTCGTTGGTGTGGAACACCTCCGGCTCGGGGTGGCCGGTGATCGCGCTGAACGCGCGCACCGCGCGGACGCCGCCCACGCCGAGCAGCAGTTCCTGGCGCAGCCGGTGCTCGGTCCCGCCACCGTAGAGCCGGTCGGTGACCTCGTGCAGCTCGGGGTCGTTCTCCTCGACGTAGGAGTCGAGCATCAGCAGCGGCACCCGGCCGACCTGGGCGAGCCACACCTGCGCGGTGAGCACCTTGCCGTCAGCGAGGGTGACCGAGACCTTGACCGGGGAGCCGTCGTCAGCGCGCAGGAGCGTCAGCGGCAGGCCGTTGGGGTCATCGGCCGGGTAGTGCTCGGCCTGCCAGCCATCGGCGGACAGCGACTGGGTGAAGTACCCGTGCCGGTACAGCAGGCCCACGGCGACCAGCGGCACGCCCAGGTCGCTGGCCGACTTCAGGTGGTCACCGGCCAGGATGCCAAGGCCGCCGGAGTACTGCGGCAGTACCTCGGTGATGCCGTACTCGGGCGAGAAGTAGGCGATCGCGGCGGGCAGGCCGCCAGCGGAACCGGTGGCGCCGGCGGCGGTCTGGTACCAGCGCGGCTCGGTCGTGTAGGCGCGCAGGTCGTCCATGACGCCGTGCAGGCGCCGCAGGAAGTCTTCGTCGGCCGCCAGCTCGCTGAGCCTGCCCGGGCGCAGCGAGCTGAGCATCGCCACCGGGTCTCCCCCGCTGGCGGCCCAGCCGGCCGGGTCGATGGACGACAGCAGCTCAACCGTCGCCGGATGCCAGGACCAGCGCAGGTTCAGCATCAGGTCCTGCAGCGGCGCCAGTGGCGGCGGCAGCGTCACGCGAACAGTGAAACGTCGGATCGCTCTCACGGGGAGCCATCATAGGGTCCCGCTGTTGCACCTGCGAGCGTCCCGGCAATGGATTGCGTAAAGCTCCGGTCAAGGAAGCCCCACGGCGCAGTGTCCGCCAGCACTGTCCGCCAACGTTGTCCGTCGTTGCCCAGCCCATGCCACATGGGGGATGCTCGATCAGCACGGGCCGGCGCGAATTCGTGAATCGCAAATGGGTACGGTAACCGGGTGATCGGACGCATCCCCATCCTTGACATTCAGCCCGCGGTGGAGTGCGGGCGTCGTCCCGCCAAGGCCGTCGCGGGAGAAACTTTCCAGGTGAGCGCCACCGTCATCATTGAGGGGCACGGGACGCTCGGGGCCGGGGTGGTGCTGAGAGATCCGAAGGGCCAGCCCGGCCCGCTGGCGCCGATGACCGAGCTGGCGCCGGGCACCGACCGGTACAGCGCGGACGTCACCGTCGGGGATGAGGGCGAGTGGACGTTCCACGTGGAGGCGTGGAGCGACCCGATCGGCCACTGGCACCACGACGCGGCGATCAAGATCCGGGCCGGCCTGGACGAAGAGCTGATGCTGACCGAGGGGGCGCTGCTGTTCGAGCGGGCGAGCCGGGCCATCCGGCAGCCGCCGGGCGCCGCGCGCCCCGCGGCTGCCCGCCTGGTCCTCACCAGCCTGGCCAAGAGGCTGCGCGACCGCTCGCTCCCCACGTGGGACCGGCTGGCGGCCGCCGAGGCGCCCGAGGTGGCCGCCATCTTGGACCGCTACCCCCTGCGCGACCTGGTCACCAGGTCGGCCAGGATGCCGGTGCAGGTGGACCGGCAGCGCGCGCTGTTCGGGTCCTGGTATGAGTTCTTCCCTCGCTCGGAGGGTGTGCAGGTCGACCCGATGGGCCGCCGTGAGCCGGTGTCGGGAAGCTTCCGCACCGCCGCGCGGCGGCTGGAGGCGATCGCGGAGATGGGCTTCCACGTGGTCTACCTGCCGCCGATCCACCCGATCGGGACGACGTTCCGCAAGGGGCGCAACAACTCGCTGCTGGCCGGGCCGGGCGACCCGGGCTCGCCCTGGGCGATCGGGTCACCCGATGGCGGGCACGACGCGATCCACCCCGACCTCGGCACGTTCGCGGACTTCTCCGCGTTCGTGGCGCGGGCGCGCGAGCTCGGCCTGGAGGTCGCCATCGACCTGGCGCTGCAGGCATCGCCGGACCATCCGTGGGCCAAGGAGCACCCGGAGTGGTTCACGATTCGGGCCGACGGGACCATCGCCTACGCGGAGAACCCGCCGAAGAAATACCAGGACATCTACCCGCTGTATTTTGACAACGATTTTGAAGGTCTTTACCAGGAAATTAACCGCATCGTGCGGGTATGGATGGACCACGGCGTGCGGATCTTCCGCGTGGACAACCCGCATACCAAGCCGGTTAAGTTCTGGGACCGGCTGCTGGCCGACATCCGCGCCACCGACCCGGATGTGATCTTCCTCGCTGAGGCGTTCACCCGGCCCGCGATGATGGCCACCCTGGGCAAGGTCGGCTTTCACCAGTCCTACACGTACTTCACGTGGCGCAACTCCTC
>JAICUO010000304.1 GCA_025935815.1 Streptosporangiaceae bacterium | reverse complement strand
TTCACCGCCAGCCCGAACGGCACGGGCCTGGGCCTGGCCATCGTGCACCGGCTGGTGACCTCCAACGGCGGCACCGCGCGGCTCAGCGAGACCCCCGGCGGCGGCCTGACCGTGACGCTCGAGTTCCCCGTCGCGCTGAGCGCGGAAGGCCGTAACACGGCCGGATGATCAAGACCCCGGCGGGGCAGCTGGCGAAGGAAGTCAAGCGACACGGGGCCGGACGCGTAAAACTGACAATCCGGGCCGTTACCGGAGTGATTCCTTGATCGCGATTGTGCAACGAGAGGGCCGCAGAGGCGGCGTGCCTCTTTCCTTCGGGTGGCACCAGGACTTACGGTTTGGGCAGCCTGGGCCAAGGGGGGCCAGGCGGGGGCAGGGACAACCTGTCCAGGTTCGTCCCTCTTCGTCCATGTGGAGGAGAATCGGTGAGGCTCACCTCGTTGCTCACGGCCGCTACTACCGCATCGGCGGCGCTGCTGCTCGCCGCGTGCGGCAGCAGCTCGTCCAGCGCCCCGGCTAGCGGGGCCTCCAGCTCGTCGTCGGCGGCAGGGGGTGCCACGACCAGCGCGCCCGCCGCCACCACGAGCGCCGCGGCCAGTGGCAAGTTCCTCGCCTGCATGGTTACCGACACCGGCGGCATCAACGACGGCTCGTTCAACCAGACGTCGTGGAAGGGCCTGCAAGACGCCGCGGCCGCCAACCCGAACATCGAGATCCGGAACATCCAGTCGATCCCGCCGAACACCGACTACGCGCGCAACATCAACACGTTCCTCACGCAGAAGTGCGGGATCATCGTGACGGTCGGCTTCGCGATGGGCGACGCGACCAAGGCCTCGGCGGGGAAGAACCCGGACCAGAAGTTCGCGATCGTCGACAACAGCTACACGCCGGTCATCCCGAACGTCAACGCCCTGGTGTTCAACACCGTGCAGGACGGCTTCCTCGGCGGCTACCTCGCCGCGGGCATGTCCAAGTCGGGGAAGGTCGCGACGTTCGGCGGGCAGCAGTTCCCGACGGTGACCATCTACATGGACGGCTTCTACGACGGCGTCCAGTACTACAACTCCAAGCACGGCACTAAGGTGCAGGTGCTGGGGTGGAACGAGGCGACCCAGAAGGGCACCTTCAGCGGCGACTTCACCAACCAGACCAAGGGCCAGACGATCACCCAGACCTTCATCTCCGAGGGCGCGGACATCATCTTCCCGGTGGCCGGCAACGTCGGCCTCGGCGCGGCCAAGGCGGTCCAGCAGGCGGACGCGCAGGGCGGCAACGTCAACATGTTCTGGGTGGACACCGACGGCTGCGAGGCCGCGAACGCCAAGCAGTACTGCAAGTACTTCATCACCAGCGTCGAAAAGGGCCTTGACGTCGCGGTGAAGACCGCCGTGCTCGCGGCGCAGTCCAATACGTTCAAGGGCGGCAATTACGTCGGCACGCTGGCCAACGGCGGCGTTACGCTGGCCCCGCTGCACGAGTGGGCCAGCAAGGTGCCGGCCGCGCTGCAGGCGGAGCTGAAGACGGTCGGCCTCGGCATCGCGAGCGGCCAGATCCAGGCCCCGACCAAGAGCCCGGTTGGCTAGCCGGCCCGGTACTCACCCGTGCGGCATGATTCGGGGGCGACCCCCCGGAACCCCCCAGGGCATGCCTGATGGAAAGGCAAAGTGTATCGGGCATGCAGCTCGAGCTTAAGGGGATCACCAAGAGGTTCGGCTCCCTCGTCGCCAACGACGGGATCAGCCTCTCGGTGACCCCCGGCCAGGTTCACGCCCTGCTCGGAGAGAACGGGGCGGGAAAAACCACCTTGATGAACGTCCTCTACGGGCTGCTGCAGCCCGATGAGGGCGAGATCCACATAGATGGCAAGGCGGCGAGCTTTCACTCGCCTAAGGACGCGATCGGCGCCGGCATCGGCATGGTGCACCAGCACTTCATGCTGGTGCCGCCGTTCACCGTCGCCGAGAACGTCACCCTCGGCATCGAGCAGGTCCGCCCCGGCGGCCTGCTCGATGCCGGGCGGACCCGGCGCGAGGTCCGTGAGCTGTCCCACCGTTACGGCATGGACGTCGACCCGGACGCGATCGTGGAGGACCTGCCGGTCGGTATCCAGCAGCGGGTCGAGATCGTCAAGGCGCTCGTCCGCAACGCTTCCGTGCTCGTCCTCGACGAGCCCACGGCGGTGCTGACACCAGGTGAGACGCAGGAGCTGTTCCGCATCATCCGCCAGCTGCGCGACAGCGGCACCTCCATCATCTTCATCTCCCACAAGCTGAAGGAAGTCCAGGAGATCGCCGACACGATCACCGTGCTGCGGCGCGGGAAGGTCGTCGGCGAGCGCAAGCCCCCCGCCACCGAGGCGGACCTGGCCGCGCTCATGGTCGGCCGGGATGTCCAGCTGCGGGTCACCAAGGCCCCCGCCACGCCGGGCGACGTGGTGCTCAGCGTGGACAGCCTGGTCGTGCCGGCCGCCGTCTCGTCGGTGCATGGCACGCCCGCCACGGCCAGCACGCAAGCCCCCGTCAACGGGCTGTCCTTCGACGTGCGGGCCGGGGAGATCCTCGGCATCGCGGGCGTCCAGGGCAACGGGCAGACCGAGCTGTGCGAGGCGCTGATGGGGCTGCTCCCGGTGGCGTCCGGGAGCGTGCGCCTCAATGGCAAGGACCTCACGCAAGCGACCCCGCGCGCCCGGCTGGACGCCGGGATCGCCTATGTCCCCGAGGACCGCCGGGAAGACGGCCTCGTCGGCTCGTTCTCGGTCGCGGAGAACCTCGTCCTCAACTCCTACGACCGCAAGCCGTTCGCCAGGGGCATCACCTTGAGCCTGCCCACCATCGCGGCCAATGCGATGGCCCGGATCAAGGAGTTCGACGTGCGCACCGAGTCACCCGCCGCCCCGGCCGGGTCGCTGTCCGGCGGCAACCAGCAGAAGGTCATCCTGGCCCGGGAGCTCGGCGAGGGAACGAAGCTGCTCATCGCCAGCCAGCCCACCCGGGGCCTGGACGTCGGGTCCATCGAGTTCGTGCACAAGCGGATCGTCGAGCAGCGCGACCAGGGCGTCGCGGTGCTCATCGTGTCATCGGAGCTCGACGAGATCTACGCGCTCGCCGACCGGATCGCGGTCATCTACGAGGGTGAGATCACCGGATTCCGCCCGCCCGGCGTCGACGCGGCCGAACTGGGCCGCCTCATGGCCGGTGGCACTGACTTGCCGAACACGCCACTCCCGGAGGACGCGCCGTGACCGAGCGGAGGGGAGGCGCCGCCCCGCAAGCGCCCCGCAGCAAGGTGGAAGCACGGTGAGCGAGCCCGCAGGCACGGAGGAGCCGAGCAGTGAGCGATCAAGCTCCGCGGGGACGTTTAGCCAGGTATTCGCGAAGGCTCTTGAGGGCAACACCGTGACGGTCACGGTGCTGGCGATCGTGACCGCCGCCGTGGTCGGCGGGCTGCTCGCCGCCTTCACGAACCCGGTGGTGCTGCACGCTCCCGCGGGCGACATCATCCCCAAGGCGTGGAGCGTCGTCGCCGGGACGTACGTTGCCCTGTTCGAGGGGTCCATCGTCAACCCGCACACCGTCGCGGCGTTCTTCCAGCAGGCGAGCCTGCCGACCGCGGTCCACGACGGCTTCCTGGGGGCGGTGTTCAACCCGCTGTCGGAGACGTGCGTGGCCGCCACGCCGCTGATCCTGGCGGGCCTGGCGGTCGCGGTGCCCTACCAGGCCGGCATGTTCAACATCGGCGGGCAGAGCCAGCTCATCGGCGGGATGATCCTCTCGGCGTGGCTGGGCTTCGGCGTCAGCATGCCGATCGTCATCCACGTGATCGTCTGCGTGATCGGCGGCTTCGTCGGCGGGGCGGTGCTCGGCTGGCTGGCCGGCGAGATCAAGGCGCGCACCGGGGCGCACGAGGTCATCGTGACGATCATGCTCAACTACATCATGGCGTACCTGCTGGCCTACCTGCTGTCCTCACCGTCACTGCTGCAGAAGCCGGGCAGCACCGACCTGATCACCCCGGAGGTCGCGTCGAGCGCGCACCTGCCGCAGCTGTTCGGCAACGGGATCATGCGGGTGAACGCCGGGTTCCTGCTCGCACTGGCCTGCGCGTTCGGCGCGTGGTGGCTGATGAACCGGACGACGACCGGGTTCGAGCTGCGGGCCGTCGGCGCCAACCCCTCCGCCGCCCGGGTCGCCGGGATGAGGGTCGAGCACGCCTGGGTGCTGGTGATGTCGATCGCCGGGGGGCTGGCCGGCCTGGGGGGCACCGCGATCGTGCTCGGCACTGACTTCGCGGTCAACCCGTCGAACTTCGGGACATACGGGATCGACGCGATCACGGTCGCGCTGCTCGGCCGCGGCCGGCCAGCCGGGGTCGTGTGGGCCGGGCTGCTGTTCGGCGCGCTCACCGCGGCGTCGCCGGGCATGCAGTCGCAGGCCAACACGCCGGTGCAGATCGTGCAGGTGCTCACCTCGGTGATCGTGCTCTTCGTGGCGGCCCCGCCGCTGATCAGGACAATGTTCCGGCTGCGGGCGACGCGGGCGCGGGGGGTCGGCACCACCATGTCGAAGGGGTGGAACGCGTGACGACGACGGCCTCGCCGCGGCTGCCGGACCTGCTGCCCGGTGACGGCTCCGCCGGGGCACTCGGCGGCGCGCGGCGGTTCGCGATGCCAGCGACGTTCCTGGTGTTCGGGCTGGTGGACATCTTGCTCGGCGCGCGGTCGCACGGGTCGGCGATCCTGTCGTTCACTCCGCAGTTCGCGAAGGTCACCATCCCCAACCTGACGATCCCCGCCGCCGGGACCTGCTACCTGTCCGGGGCGCTGACCCTGCTGCTCGCGGTCGCCGCGCTGGTGCCGGCGGTCGCGCCACGGGCCGTGCCGTCACTGGGCAACCGGGCGTGGCGGCGGGTCGCCATCGGGGTCGTGCTGTTCCTGTTCGTGATCGCGCTGCTGGCCTGGTCGGACGTCTCCCAGTCGAGCGGCGGCTCCGAAGCGATCCCGATCAACATCGTGAACCTGCTGTCCGGCTCGCTGAACCAGTCGATCCCGATCATGCTCGGCGCGATCACCGGCGTCATCTGCTCCCGGTCGGGCGTAATCAACATCGCGATCGAGGGGCAGCTCCTGCTGGGCGCGTTCTGCGCCGCGATCGCCACGTCGGCGACCGGGTCGCTGTGGATCGGGCTGGTGTGCGGGGCGCTGGCCGGGTCGCTCGTCGGGTCCTTGCTGGCGGTGTTCGCGATCGCCTACATCGTCGACCAGGTGGTGCTCGGCGTGGTCCTGAACGGGCTGATCCTCGGCCTGACCGGCTACCTGTACAACTCGATCCTGGTCCCGTACGGCGACACCCTGAACAGCCCGGCGACCTTCAACCTGTGGAAGATCCCGGGGCTGGGCGACATCCCGATCCTCGGGCCGGTGTTCTTCGACTCGACCGTGTTCTTGTACATCACGTACATCGTGCTCGCCTTCGTCTCGTTCGCGCTGTTCCGGACGCGGTGGGGGCTGCGGACGCGGGCCATCGGCGAGCATCCGGTGGCGGCCGACACCGTGGGCATCCGGGTGCTTGCGCTGCGGTACCGGAACGTCATCCTCGCCGGGCTCATCGCCGGGATCGGCGGCGCCTACTTCACGATCGGGTCGGTCGGGTCGTTCGGGATCAACATGTCCTCGGGCGAGGGGTACATCGCGCTGGCGGCGATGATCTTCGGCCGGTACACCCCGTGGGGGGCGGTGCTGGCAGCGCTGCTGTTCGGGTTCACCACGCAACTGCAGTCGATCCTGTCTAGCATCAACGTGCCCATCCAGTCCAACCTGCTGCTGCTGACGCCCTACGTGGTAACGATCATCGTGGTGGCGGGCCTGGTTGGAAAGGTGCGCGGCCCGAAGGCCGAGGGCGTCCCGTACGTGAAGGCCTGAGCGGCCAGTAATGAATGTCGTTTTACTGGGTCTTGTCAGGACTTCGGGCCAGCGGCATACTAAAACCCGTCCGCGTAAACCGGCGGTTGACGTGGGGGGACCAGATGCCCTTGGATAACGCATGGTATTCGCGATCCTATTCATTGTGATCGCCGTGCTCTTGTGCGCCGCTGCCGTCATGGCGGTTTTCGGCGTCACGCATCTCGCGATGTCCGGGTCGGAAGCGGTCGAGCGCGACGGGCTGCACCGGGGCACGCCCGCCCCACGCTGGTCCTTGCCGGATGCGGCGGGGCAGGTGCGGTCTTCCCCGCCGGCCCGCGGGTTCCAGCTCATTGTCTTTGGCGATCACGGGCTCAAGTCATTTCCCGAGCTCATAGCGGGAATCCAGGAGCTGCTCACCGAGAGCGACCTGGAAGTCATTATCCTCCCGCGCGAGCAGAACAACATTACCGTCCCGCTTCTGGGCATGCTCGGCTTGGAAGGCGCCCCCGTGATAGCCGGGTCGCCGTCCCTATACGGGCGCTATAACGTGCGCGTCACCCCGTTCCTGATATTCGTTGACCCGGACGGCCTGGTTCGCGGCTCCAGCCTGGTGAACCACCGGTGGCAGCTCATGAAGCTGTGGCAACTGGCGCGGGTGCCGCTCGACGCGGCCGCGCCGCCGCTGGTCAACTTCGCTGTGCCGCCGGTGAACCTCACTGTGCCGCCGCCCCCCGCCCCCCTGGCAGCGGGGCACTGACGCCGATGTACGTCATCCCGCTCGCGGCGAAGCTCGCCCTCGCCCTGACGTTGATCGCAGCGGGCAGCGCCAAGCTGGCCGACACGCGGGGGTTCGCGTCCACCGTGCGGTTGTTCGTCCCGCCCGGCCTGGTCCCGGCGACCCGGACGGTACCCGTGACCAGGGCCGTCGCCGGGGTCATGGCCGCCGGGGAGCTCGCCGCCGGCTGCGCGAGCCTGGCGGTGCCGCGAGCCGGCTGGCTCAACTGGTTGGTGCTCGGCCTGGCGACCCTGTTCATCGTCATCTCTGTCGTCGGGTACGCCCGGTACCGCGACCGGTCGTGCAACTGCTTCGGCGGCCTGTCCCGGCGGAAGTTCGACCGCCGGGGCATCGCGCGCAGCCTCCTCATCGGCGCCGGCGGCGTGGTCGCGACGCTCCCCGTCCCCGCCTCCGCCGTCCGGCTGAGCGCGGCTGACGCAATCCTCCTGCTCGCGGCGGCCGCCCTGGCCGCCTGCGCTACGTTCGCGGCGGCCAAGGCCGTCGCCGCGGTATCCAGCGCATGATCCCGGCAACCTCCGCGATTGGCTTAACGATGGTCGTACCTGTGTACCTGGAAATGGCGCAATGGGCCTTGCTGCTCCTGCTCGGCCTGCTCGTCATCGTCATGTTCCGCCAGCTTGGCCGGCTGTTCAACCGGGAGAGCCGGCCAGGGCGAGCCACCCTGGTCGACACCATGGCCCCCGACTTCAGCTACCTGCGGGTCGGCGACAACCGGGAGCTGGAGTTCCCGGCGGCCAGCGGCCAGCCCACGCTGATCGCCTTCGTCGACCCCACCTGCCCGAGCTGCGAGGAACTGGTGGCCAACCTCGGCGAGGTGGCCGCCGCGGGCGAGCTGCCCGGCTTCCGGATCCTGCTGCTGACCGCGGACCCGCCGAGCTACCTGCACATCTCGGAGACCTTCAAGAGCACGCGGCTGGAGCTGGGCGCGATGACGTCCCGGGAGACCCGCGCCGCGTTCGACGCCGCCACGACGCCGCTGCTGGTGGCGATCGACCCCGGGGGCTTGATCCGCGCCAGCGACCACGTCCGCAGCCGCGGCGAGATCCTGGGCCTCAGCCGCGCCGCCACCTTGCCGCCGGCCGACTCGATGATCGAGCTGAAGGCCGTCGCGTCCGCTGCTGAATGACCAATTCCGTTGAGCACGTGAGTCTAAGGAGGCTTTTGACAGTGGGCTGGAGAAGACTGGGTGCCCGGATGGACACCCGCATCGGTGACATGGCCGAGCGCGTCACCCGCCGCATGAACCGGCGGGAGCTGGTACGTACCGCCGTGCTCGGCGGCACCGCCAGCGTCGCCGCGGTCGTGCTGGGCGAGCGGCCGAGCCTGGCGGTCACCTGCCAGTGCGGGCCGACCCGGCGCTGCACCACCTGCCCCGGCTACGGCTGCCCGTCCGGGTACCAGCTCTGCAAGGGATCGTTCACGAGTACCTGCTTCAACAGCCAGGGCTACCGCTGCGAATGGCCGGCCGGGGAGTGGATCGCCTGCACCGGCCTCGGGCACGGGCAGGGGATCAGGATCTGCTACGACTGCAAGGGGGCGAGCGGGTGCCACGGCTGGTGCACTTGCCTGAGCGCCTGCATCTGCTGTAACTGCAAGACGATCGGCGACGTCCGCGCCGAGCAGCAGCGAATGCAGCACGCGCTGGCCGGCGCCGACGCGGCCGAGTGAGGCGAGCGCCAGCGGGCCGTGCCCTAGCAAGCACGGCCCTAGCAAGCACAGCCCGGGCGGGTACAGCCCTGGCGGGTACAGCGGGCCTGGGGCTCCTCCTTGGCTGGAGCGTGCCCTCGCGGTCGCTGCTGCTGGTCCTGCTGGCCTGCCCGCTGGCCGCCATGAACGGCTACTCCAAGGCTTACTCCCCTTGAGGCGCTAACTCCGCCGCGTCTTTGGCCGGCGATCTCCCGGTCGGGAGATTCCGCAGACACCTGTCCGCCGTCAGCGTGTACGCGCTGGCGGGCGCCGCGGGCTGGGCAGTGCTCGGCGCCGTGCTGGGCGTTCTCCCGCTCCAGCTGGCCGCGCTCATCGCCGTGGTGGCGTACGGCGCGTACTACGGCACGGTGGAGGCCCTCGGCGGCCGGGGCGTCCCGCCGCCGGGCAGCCGCTGGCAGGTCCCCCAAGGGTTCGTCAGGAACGCCGCACGGCGGCGCAAGCTGTTCATCTGGGGTGGCATCCTCGGCCCCGGCTTCTTGACCCGCAACCCTTACGCCGGGTTCGGGATGCTGGTGGCGCTGGCCGCGCTCGCCGGGAGCGCGTGGCTAGGCCTGATCGTGGCGGCGGCGATCGGGGCCTGCCACGGCGCCGGCCGGGCGCTCGCCATGTTGCGCGACGCGCGGCGGGCCTCCGGGCTTGAGTACCTGAACGCGGTGGCGAAATCGCTGTACTGGCGGCACTGGGATGGCTTCGCCCTGGTGGCGATCGCCGCGGCGATGCTGTCCGGGTACCGGGGGCTGCTTTAGGCCGGCCGCTGGTGATGGATCATGGACCGGGGTACGGCACCGGTGATGGGGAGGGACGACAGTGGCGATCGACGGAGAGCTGCACGCGGCGGTAGCGGCGTGGATCGCCGATGACCCCGATCCCGTCGACCGCGCCGAGCTGACGACGCTGCTGGAGCGGGCGGAGTCGGCCGCCTACGCCGAGGAGGTCGGCGTGGCGGGCGCGGCGCCGGAGGCGGACCAG